>JAMOAF010000518.1 GCA_023621895.1 Planctomycetota bacterium | reverse complement strand
AGGGGACCCTGTCAACCGCCCCCCAAGAGTCCGCCGGAATTCTTGCGTTCACCAGGCATCCGGTTGATCTCAGAGCTTTCGTGGTCATCCGGACACCAAAACGGCACAGTCTTGACGGCCCCAGACGCCTGTTGACAGCCCGCCCAGGGCCCGGCTATGATTTATGGACGGACCAGTCCGTCGGGCGAGTTGCCTGCCGGGAAGATCAGGGGAACGACGCATGCCCGCGAAAGCCGCCGCCCGAAAGCCGCGAGGACGGCCGAAAGACGAGGCGCTGGTGGCGGTGCGCCGCCAGCAGATTCTGGATGCCGCCGCACCCGTCTTTGCCCAACACGGGTACGGCAACACCGACGTCCAATTCGTGGCCGATGCCCTCCAGGTTGGCAAGGGAACGGTGTATCGTTACTTCCCCAGCAAGGAAGCGCTGTTTCTGGCTGCCGTGGACCGAGGGATGCAGCGCCTGACCGAGCGGTTCGCGGCCGACGTGTACACGATCGCCGAGCCGCTCGAGCGGATGGAGCAGGCCCTTCGCGTGTACCTGGATTTCTTCCGCGAACACCCGGAGTACGTGGAGTTGCTGATCCTTGAACGGGCCGAGTTTCGCGGCCGCAAGAAGCCGACCTACGCCCAGCACCGCGATGCGCACATGCCTCGGTGGCACGAGTTGTTCCGCGGCTTGATCGCCGAGGGCCGCATGCGCGACGTTCCCGTCGAGCGGACGGCGGAAGTGCTCAATGATCTGGTTTATGGAACGATGTTCACCAACTACTTTGCCGCGCGCGACGAATCGATCGAGGAGTGGGCGGAGCGGATCATGGACCTCGTGTTCAATGGCATCCTGAGCGATGCGGAACGGGCGAAGAGAAAGGGTCGGCGCGGCAACAGGTGACGGGCGCTCGGTGAGGGGACGACGCATGGCAACGCGATTTCGATGGCTTCGCCGAACGTTCGCCGTGCTGGGCGCGCTCGGCGCGATGGCGGTCCTGGCGGCCGCCATTAGCAGAATGCAGTGGGGCGAAAAGACGGCGAGCGCCGAGGCGGTGGCGCGTTCCGCGGCGGCCGCTGGCGAGCGCAGCGTCGCGGTGACCGTCGCGCCGATCGCCCTGCGCGAGGTGCAGCGGTCCGTCGGAGCCGTCGGCACCTTCTACGGGTCCGATGAGCTGACCGTGGCCGCCGAGGTTTCCGGCCGCGTGGCGCAAGTCTTCCACGAAGTCGGCGATATCGTCGGGCCGGGCGACGTGCTGCTACAGATCGATCCGACCGACTACGAACTGGCCGTGGAAGAGAAACGGCGCGAGATCGAGCTGGATGCCACCCGAATCGGCCTGGGCGAGTACGTGCCGCCCGACACGGAATTCAACCCGGACAACATCTTGAGACTCCTCAATTCGTCGTTCAAAATCGACGGACTGCCGAGGGTCGTCAGCGCCAGGGAGGAGAAGGAAAACGCCGCCTTGCGGCTGAAGCGGGCCAAGAATCTCGTCGCCGATCGGGCTTTGGCGGCGGAGGAGTACACCGGGCGGGAGAAGGACCTGAAGGTGGCCGAGGCCAACTACGAGCAGGCCCGCTGGGATGCGTGGGCCCTGGTGGCGGGGATCAAGTACCGCGTGGTGCAGTTGCGCACGGCCCAGCGCAAGCTCGAGCTCGCGGCCGTGAAAGTCCCCACGCCGACCCAGCGCCCGCGAATCCCCAAGGACGTCAAGTTCGCGGTCGTGGAGCGAAAAGTGACGGAGGGCGAAATGGTCAAGGACGCGCCCGGCATGTCGACCGCCGTGTTCCAGCTCGTGATGGACGGCGTCCTCAAGCTGAAGGCTGCCGTGCCGGAACGGTTCGTCAGCCGTGCCGGAACGGTTCGTCAACCTGGTCAAGGTCGGCCAGGTCGCCCCCGTCTCCGTGGATGCCTATCCCGGCCGCCAGTTCCCCGGCGAAGTGGTCGCGATCAACCCGATGATCGATCGCACCAGCCGCACCTTCACGGTCGAGGTGTACGTCGGCAACGCCCAGCGCGAACTCAAGGCGGGCGGATTCGCCAAGGTGGATATCCTCACGCACGTGGACCCCAAGGCTTGGACGGCGCCGGTCGAGGCGATCGTGACCTACGCCGGTTCGACGAAGATCTTCGTGATCCGCGACGGGTACGCCGGTTCGACGAAGATCTTCGTGATCCGCGACGGGCGTGCGCGGGCGATGCCGATCGCCACCGGCCTGGAAGGCCGCGGCTGGGTGGAACTGGTGCGCCCGCCGGAATCCGGCCTCCGCCCGGACGACCGGGTGATCACCAGCGGCCACGAGAAACTGGCCGAAGGCGTCGCCGTGCAGGTGCGGGCGGAAGGCAAAGTCCCAACTCCCGAGCGTTAAGCACTTCCGGACTCGACCCATGACCCTCTGGGATCTCTGCATCAAGCGTCCTGTCTTCACGGTGATGCTGGTCTCCGCGCCGATCGTGCTGGGGCTGATCGGTCACAGCCGCCTGGGCGTCGATCTGCTGCCCAACGTCGAATTTCCGATTGTCATCGTGACGACGACGCTCAAGGGCGCCAGCGTCGAGGAGATGGAGACGAGCGTCACCAAGCCGATCGAGCAGATCATCAACACGGTCTCCGGGATCGACGAACTGAGGTCCACG
>JAMOAF010000498.1 GCA_023621895.1 Planctomycetota bacterium | reverse complement strand
ATCGCTGCCTGAAGGTCGAGCAATTCTCGAATGTAGTCGGCCTTTGTCGTTTTGTGCGTGTCGCGGGGCCGGGCGACGTTGCTGCCCTTGAGGGTCTCCATGAAGGGCTCGATCCGCCCGCGTGCCAAGGCGATCAGCGGCTGCAACTGCGGATCGCGGCGAGCGCCCCCGTCGCTGAGGACGAGGCGGGCGCGCTCGACGATCGCGTAATCGACGCTCATGCGCGAACGCCGCACGCGGTTCAGCAGCGCCGGATCGCCCTCGACGAGGCTCTCCGCTTCCGCCCAGAGCCGGTCGGCGGTCTGGAGCAGGGGGATGGTCAGATGCTGGCTCGACGGAGGCGTGTAGCAGTTGCAGTGGATCGGCCGGCTTTCCACCCGATCGTGCAACAGGTCCACGTATCGGCGTATGGAAGATGCGGCTCGGCCGTAGTAGCCGTCGAGAAACTCGTTGATCGCACGGTCCTCGCCGTAGTCTGGATTCCAAAGCAGCTTCGCGGTCAAGTAGCCTCCCAGTTCGGCCAATTCGCTCCCGGCCGTATGCCCGGAGTCCTGCTCGAACGCGCCGGTCACGTGGTTGGCCGCGAACAGCCGCAGGTTGTCGTCGATCACCCGCTTGTTGGGGTGCGGCAAAAGGTAGTTGTTGAAATTGGTCGTGTAGTCCCAGATCCACAGCCGGTTGCTGACCAGGGCCCACCGTTTCAGATCGGCCACGAAGGCGTCGTTCCCAGGTGAACAACCGCTGGCCAAAGGGTGGGAGAAACAGCACTCGATGTCGCAGAGACGGATCACCACGTTGGGGCGCGGGCGCATCGACTTCGGGGCCTTGCGGGTCCAGGTATAGGCGAGCGTCTCGATGATCTTGCCGGGAAATTCCTCCGCCACCGACTCAGCCACGCGGTTGACCAGGTGCAGGACGGGCGCCATCTGCGACTGTTGGGCCTTGGCCAACGCCTGGCACTGCTCGCACCGGCAGTAGTTACCGTTGTCGTTCTGGCTGCACGAAAACACGGTGGCGTCCGGCTGCTGGCGGATCCCGTTGCGGATCGCCTCGGCGCACACCCGGACCACCTCCTCGTTGGTGCAACACAACTGGTCGGGCACGCGCTTGCCATCGACCAGGGCGTAATACTCCGGGTGCGAAGCGAAATGTTCTTTGGCGGGGGCGAGTTTCTCGAAGGTATGGACGAAGAATCCGGAACCGAAGCGGATGTCGCCTCCGTGGCGTGCCTCGATCCAAGGGGCCGGCGAGTGCACGCCCCAGCGATCGGCAGCTCGGCCGCGCCCGCTCGACCCGTTGAGGCGATTCCTCGCCATCCAGTTGCCGTCGCGACCCTCCCACAGGTCCAACTCGCGGTATTCAAACGCCGGCGTCTTGCGCTCGTTCAATGCCGGCAGGGGCAGCCGGGCGATGCGTGGGACGTGCTCGACCTCCGGCGTGAACCACCGGCAGCCCCAAGTGTCCTCCAACAGTTCGTAGACGCCGTAAAGCGTGCCCCGCGGCTCGCCGCCGGCGACGATCAGCTTTTGGCCTTGCGTGCGGAGTTCGTAGCCCTCGCATCCCAGGCCGTCGAAATCAACGGGCGGCCGCAGCTCGTCCAGCCGTCGCGAGCGGCCCACCAGAATCTCCCGCTCTCGGGGAGATTCCCGGTCGGCGGCAATCGGCAGGCGCGCGCCGGTGATCTTTTCGAAAAAGGTCTGCAACTCCTCGGCCGCATAGCGCGTGGCCGGGGGCGCGTCAGCGGCGATGACGATCCGCCAGTCGGACCGGCCGGCGTCGGCCAGGAGCCGCTCGGGTGGTTCGCCGCCCGAGCAGCGGCCGGCCGGAGCGAAAAGAACGAGGACCACGAGAATGTGCGGAAGATCTGACGACGGTGGACAGCCATCTTCCAAGCGGGGCGCGCAGGTTATGCGCTGCTTCGCGGCCAGCTGGTTTCTTGGCATCCGACGGATCATCTTACCGGATATTGATGGTCTGAGGGTACGGGCCCGCCGGCCGGACCGCGTTTTTCTGTTTCGCGTTCCGGGCGTAGAATACGGCAGTCCGGTAGCCCGGTCTTTTCGAGGCCGGGACGCTCGTGTCGGCGAGACGCGACTACCGCCCATCGGCCAGGAACATCAAGCGTCGGACCGTTTTTCGAGCGCCCCTTCCCTTGAACGCATTGGACAGGCAAACCGGCATTCTGCTCGTCGGGCATGGCACGCGCCGGCCGGAGGGAAACCGGGCATTTCTGGACCTCTGCCGCGCGTCTGCGCGGCTGGCCGGCAAGGCCGCGGTCGAGCCATGCTTTCTGGAGATTGCCGAGCCGAGGATTGATCGCGGACTGGCAAACCTCGCCCGTCGCGGAGTATCGCGACTGGTCGTCGTCCCGATGCAGCTCACGGCAGGCAGGCACGTCCAGCACGACATTCCAAGCCAGGTGCATCAAGCCTTGAAACGCCTGCCGCGGATGTCCGTTGCCTTCGCCAATCATCTAGGCAGCCACGCGGGACTGGTCGAGCTGGCCGAAGAGAGGCTCGACCGGGCCGTTGGCGGTCGAGCGCGGGCACGCGGTTGCGCGCTTGTGCTGGTCGCGCGAGGGAGCCGCGACCCGGCTGCCAGGGATGAGATTGTGCGCCTGGCCCGGCTGCGCCGCAAGCTAAACGGGATGGGCGAAGTGTTTGCTTCGTTTCTGGCCATGTCCGAACCGTCGTTTGGCGAGGTTCTGGATCGCGCCGCCCTGGCCAATTGGGACCGGGTTGTGGTCCAGCCCCATCTCTTGCTGCCCGGCCAGCTTACAAGGCGAGTGGAGGCGAGAATTCGTGACATGTCTGCAAGATACTCCCAGACCGAGTGGATTATTGCCTCCCCTCTGGGACCAGACGCTCGGCTAGCGGTCATGCTTGCCCCGCGTTTCGTTACGTACGGGTTGTGCCGCAGCGGAGGGGAGCGCGGGGCAAGCCCACGCGGCTATCACGCTCTCACAAATTCCTCCCGGAATCACGCAAGCTCATTTAGCCCGGACTGGTGATGATCCTCGCTGATGCGGCGGGGTGGCCTCGCTGACGCGTCGGGTTACAAGATGGAGGCGGGGCGGCCTCGCTGACGCGTCGGGGTGGCCTCGCTTACGCGTCGGGTTACAAGATGGAGGGGGGTTGGGCCTTGCTGACGCGGCGGGGTGGGATGGTGCGCGAGCGTTGAAATAATCCGGGGCTGTGGGGTTCCGGTTCTGCCGTTTTTGCGTCGATGGGCGTACAATGAAGGAGAGCCGCGCGCCGCCGTCCCTCGCACGGGGGAGATTCGATTGAGGCGATTTTGTCTTGTTCGTTTCACCGATGGCCACTACGATGGTCTAGTTTTGGCGATTGCAGGTTCTGCGCAAAGTTTGCCCACCCGACGAGAGCCCCGTCCAGTCGGGGTTGTGAGCTTGTATGGCGTGCGTGCGGCGTGATGCCGGAGCGCGTCGAACAGTCCTTTCACCGATCCGAAGAGGTTATTGAATGTCGTCTTGGAATGCCTTGCTGCGTCGGTCGACTCTGGCGGCGGCGGCCACGATCGCGGTCCTGTTGGCGAGTGCCTGGATTCGGGCGCACGCCGATCCCCAGGGGCCGTCCGCCACGGATGAGCAGATCACCAAATTGGTGGCCTACCTGATCCAGAATGAACATCTCTCGAAGCACGCCCTGGACGACGAGATCTCGGGGCGTTTTCTGGACAGCTTTCTCAAGACGCTCGACCCGATGAAGGTTTATTTCGTCCAGTCGGACATCGATCAGTTCGAGACGCAGCGCCGCGCGTTGGACAACCAGATTCTTCGCGGAGACATCCGGTTTGCCTACCAGGTCTTCAACACGTTTTTGCAGCGGGTGGACGAGCGCGTCGGTTGGATCCAGCAGCTCGTCGCGATGGATCACGACTTCACGGTTGACGAAGAGATTCTCCGCGACCCGGAAGCCGCC
>JAMOAF010000924.1 GCA_023621895.1 Planctomycetota bacterium | reverse complement strand
GGCTGGAAACAGGTGCTGATCCGCTTGGTGTAATTGCCGAACAGGGCCAGCGGATTGCTGCCGTCCGGATGGCAGGCCCAAATGCCGTGGAAATGGGCTGCCGATCGGTCGACATAGTCCCAGCGGCAATACGCGATCCGGCCGTCGTTAAGCAGGGCCGGATGCCACTCATTCGTTTCGTGATAGGAGAGCACGCGCACATTGGAGCCGTCCGCGTTCATCGCGTGGAGCGTTGTCGTGGGGACCGGTTCGAACGGGTTGTTGCAGCGGCAGAGTCCGCCACGGCGGCTCGACATGAAGAGCACGGTGCCATCCGGCAGAGGGCAGGGATTGAAGTCGTCCTCGCAGCCGTCGGTCAGTTGCCGCAGGTTGCCGCCGTCGACGCCGACCGCGTAGATGTGGAAGCACGCGCGGTTCGGCGTGTAGTAATTGAGCTTTTCGGGCACGTCGGAGGCGGGCGGAAAGCCGCGGTGATTGCCGGTCGGAACCCGCGACCGCTCGACTTCGGAAAGCTTGGAGTAGGCAAAGTAGAGCGTCTTTCCGTCATGCGCCAGCGCGAGGGTCGTATAGTTGCCCTTGGGCAATCGGCCGGCGACCAGATCGCGGGTCTTCAACGATTTGCCGGGTTCCTCCAGGACGTACACGCCGCCGCCATGGATTCCGTCGTAGTTGTAATAGTAGCCGATGTATTCGTGGAGCATCTGGCAGATGAATCGGCGCTGCTTCATGAAGGCCAGGGGCCGATCGGCCAGGAGGGGATTCTTGACGACCAGCGAACGTGTGAGCGTGCGGATTTCGCGGTAGAGAGCCCCTCGGGCATCCGGCTCGAGCGTCTCGACCGCGCCGACTTGCGCTTTGCAGCGGTCGAGGGCCTGCTTTTCCGCGCGAAAATCGACAGTCTCCGCCTGCTCCAGCAGCGCGGCGAGGAGCCGCTCGGCCGAGGCCAATGCGTCGCGAACCGCCCGGGGATCATCCACCGAGCGCCCTTTGCGCTGTTCTTGACGAGCCCAATCCTGCTCGACCAGCGCCTGCAACTGCGGTTCGGCGGCGGGCACGATTGCAAATCCGCCCCCGACGACCACCGAGACGGCGGCCAAAACGCTCGCGAAAAACCTCAAACGCATGGACTCTCCTTTGCAGCCTCGTTTCGAACCCGCCGGAACGGGTGTTCGTGTTGGATGGGGATCGGCAGTGTGTTCAGCCCAAGTGCGCGGCGCCCTGGCCGCTTCAAAACCCGATTTCCTTTAGCGCTGCGTCAACATCCGCGCGCTCCCGCGGCAACGGTTCCGCCACGGTGCCCGCGGCATAAGCGATAATGTTCATCAGCAGCCTGTCCGCCGCCGGATGCTTGTCCACGTTGTCGAGAATGTTGAACGTGTTCAAGACGATCTTGCCCAGGCCCAACGGGTAAACGCCGAGCATCGTGCCGGCGGCGTAGCCGTCGGGCCGGCTGCTGTGGCAGATCGCAAACGCCGCCGCCGCGGTCTCCTCCGGGGTGTCTTGCCCTTCGAAGAACCGGTTGGTGATCAGGGGCCCGTAGTAATCCCAGTCCATCACGCCGGGCGGCTGCAAGCGGTCGAAAAACGGGTGCTTCCGGGCAACGCATTCCTTGTGGTAGAGCCAGTCGGAGAAGCGGGTCAGACGCCCCTTGTTCTTCAGCGGCAGCCAACCGGTGGCGTCACTACCCCTGGCAAAGGCGTCCGGCTCGAGGAACACGGCAACGCTGCCCCGCGCGACGCGCCGCAGCAGGTCTCCGCGGGCCTCCGGCTGGACGTTGGCATCGCTCGAATCTCCGACCAGAATCACCTGGCGAACGGCGGGCTGTGAAGGCTCCAGCGGCGTCACGCCGAGGCCGCGGGTCTTCAGCCAGTCGCGCACGCGGGCGTCCAGTTGAAGCGCCGCCACCGCGCCCGGGGCGGCCGCGGGCGGCTCGCTCAGATAAAAGGTCAGCCGTCCGCCGGCGGGCGCGCTGCCCCGCTCCATCGTGGCGGCCAGCAGGTATTGCCCCGCCGGTCCGGGAAGCGTCACCTCGCCCGAGAAGACCGGCACGGCCAGGGGGCCGTCATCGCCGGGCGCCGGCTTCGGGATGACCAGGTCGCGCTTCTCTTCCCAGGCGATCCCGTCTGGCCCGACGACGCGCAACCGCACCGGGTAGGTTCCCGGCGCGAGAACGTCTTCGTTGGCCAGAATCGCCTCCAATTTCAGCGGCCGCCCCGCGTAGGCGTGCATCGGCGCGGCGAACAGGCACCAGCGCAGCGGCGCCCAGCCGTCCTGGAGCGCCTCCATGACGCCGGGCTTGAACTCGCGCCAAAATGTCCAGAGGCCTTCGCCCGTGTAGCCGTGGTCCAACAGCCCGGTCAGATTGAACCCGCAGATCTTGGGATTCGACCGGATCAGGTTGAACCCGAGGAGCCGTTGGCGGCAATGCAGTTGCTGGCTGGCGCGGAGCATCTCCTCCGGAAAGGCATACACGCCCTCCATCCCGAACCGTTTCCAGTCGGCGGCGAGTTTTTCCTCGGTCTGCTTGAGGAATTTGAAGTCGTCCCACTCGGGATCGGCGCCGTGTTGTTCATAATGGCGCAGCTCGCGGATCGCGTTCATCAGGCTGCCGATGCCGTATTCGGAGAGGAAGACCGGCTTCGAGTCGCTGCCCAGGTTGCGGATGCCGGCCTCGATCTCCGGCGTGTGCGGCACGGCCGGGTAAATGTGGGCATCGCCCGCCCCCTGGAAATACCCGCCGAACGGCCCGGCCTTGGCCGTGCCCTGGTAGTCGGCGTTCTCGGCGCCCCAGGTGTATTCCCACTGCGTGCCGCCGGGGTTGCAGACCGACCCGATGTTGTACTGCCCGTCCCACCGCCCGCTCTGCTGCAAGACGAGCCGCGAACCGTCCAGCGAGCGGAGCAGGGCGAGGCTTTTCACGGCGTGCTGCGCCATCGGGCCGTTGCGCATCTCGTTGACCAATCCGAAAATGACGACGCTCGGATGGTTCCGGTCTCGCAACACCATCTCGCGCAAATTGGCGTCGAACCGCTCGGCCATTTTCGGCGAATCGGCCAGGAGCCACGAGGCCATGTTCTCCTCGTAGACCATCAATCCGATCTCATCGCACAGGTCCAACTGGTATGGATGGGCCAGGCCCGCGATGAACCGGACCATGTTGAAACCGCACGATTTCATGTAAAGCAGGTCTTTGCGCAGCAGGTCCGGCGCGCTCGCCGGTGGTAGAACCGCGCCGACCGGCGAGTGGTTGCCGGTGTGCGAGCTCTTCAGAAAAATCCGCTTCCCGTTCAGTCGGAAGTAGCCTTTCTCGACGCGCAGCTCGCGAAAACCGAACCGCGTGACGTTCTCATGAACGTCCGCCGCGGAGCCCGAGACGAGGCGCGTCGTCAGGCGATAGAGCCGAGGGTCGTCGAGCTGCCACAAACGGTGGCCTGTCACGGCCAGCTCGCACTCGACCCGTTTTTCGCCGGGCGGCAGTTCCTCTTCCACGGTCAGCGCCGCGACCGCCTGGTTGCCGAGCGCCGGCGCGATGGCGAAGTGCAACTCCGCATCCGCGGTGGATTTGCCCGCGTTGACCACGGTGACCTGGATCTTCACCTGGCCGGTTTTCCAATCCGGCCGCACGTAGACATCCTCGATCCGCACGGCCGGGACCCAAAAAACCTCCACCGGCTCGGTGATGCCGCCGCTGTTGTAGGAAGCTCCGGCAGTGATTCCCGCGGGCGTCTTGTTCCGGTGGGGCGTTTCGGCCAGCACGATGCCGTCGATCGGTTCCGCCGTGGGATTGAGGACGCGGACGGCCAGCCGGTTGGGCGCCCCCATGCGCACCGCATCGGTGATATCCAGCACAAACGGCGTCTCGCCCCCCTCGTGGCCGCCGACCGGCACGTCGTTCACCCACACATCGGCGAGGTAATCGACCGCGTGAAAACGCAAGAAGCAGCGGCCGCCGGGATAGGGGTTCCGCGGAGGCGCGAACTGGCGCCAATACCAGGCAACGCCGTGATAGCCGGGCAGCGCCTCCTGCAAGATGCCCGGCACGCGGATCGGCCTGGCGCCCGGTCGCGGCGACTTCCACCACGCGGCGCCGCGCCCTGCATTGTCGGGGTCGGCGGCGACGACCCAATCCTTGCCCTCCAACGACAAGACCGTTGTGCCCGTCGCCTGTGACCTGGCCGCCGCCGTCGCGCTCGGTCCGTCCGCCGCATCGCTACCCGCTGGGATCGGCAGGAGAGCCGCTGCCGTGACAACAAACCACTCAAGCGGCCGTCCCAGCTTCCTCTTGTTCTCCACGGCATATCTCCCCGAAGAGCCGATGGGGTGGCGGCCGCCGAAAAAAAAAGGCAGCGCCCGTCCCGCAAAGGCTGATCTTCCTCGCCTCCAAGGAGCGTGTCAAGCACGAGCAGGAGGCCAATGCGCGGAGCACGGCCCCGGCGGCATGGGCATTGGCCGGATTGGTGTTTCAAGCGGCAGGCCTCCCGCGCCGCGCCTCAGTCGATGGCCGCCGCATGGCGACGTGCCTGGGGGTCGCCCGCGGCATGAATCTTGCCGGAATCCCGGTCGATGAGAATCATCACGGGATGGGCGATCGGCCTATTTGTGGTCGTCACCTTGTGCCCCCGTTTCGCCAGCTCAGATCGCACCTCGTCCGGGATCGCCTCGCTGACTTGCAGGCTGCCCGCCTTGACGAAAGCCGCCTGGCGATCCGGGTTCGGATCGAAGGAATTCTCCTGGTGATCGGTGCTGAATCGCGGGGCGACGACGGCCGCGTCGGGCATCATGCCGAATTCGATCCGGTTGAGGAGCACGTTGAGCGTCGTCTGGTCCTGGAGGTCGCCGCCGGCCACGCTGATGGCGATCACTGGCTTGCCGTGCAGCGTCACGAGCGTGGGCGTGAGGGTGACGCGAGGCCGCTTGCCGGGTTCGAGGCGGTTGGGGTGGCCCGGCGTGGTGTTCAAACAGCGGACACGGTTCCCCTGGGTGACCCCTGAAGGACCGGGCGTGTTGGTCAACAGGTTGCAGCTTGGCGTCGCCGCGACCACGTTGCCCCAGCGGTCCGCCACGACGCAGGTCGTCGTATCGCGGACCGGGATGTTCGTCTCGACTCCGCTGGTCCCGCCCGACGCCCGGAGCGATTGGAGCTTGAGCGGATCACCGGGGCGCCGCGTTTGAGAGGCGGCTTGCATATCGATCAGCGGCCGGCGGATGCGCGTGTACTCGTCGGAGAGGAGAGCACGGAGCGGCACGTCGACAAACTCAGGATCGCCGTAGTATGCGTCGCGGTCGGCAAAGGCCAGCTTGAGGGCTTCCGTCACGGCATGGATGTAGTCGGGCGATAGTCGCCCCATGCCCCGGAGATCGAAGCCTTCCAGGAGCCGCAAGGCCTGGCAGAGCATGGGCCCCTGCGTCCACGGCCCGCATTTGTAGATGGTGTAACCGCGGTAGTCAATCGAAACCGGGTCCTCCACCAGTGTCCGGTGTGCCTCCAAGTCGCGCTTGCGCAGGAAGGCGCCCACCTGCTTGTACCAGGCGTCGAGCTCGTCGGCCACGTCGCCCCGGTAGAACCGATCGCGGGCGGCGACGAGCTTCTCTTCCCGCGTGCCCAGAGCGAGCCGCTCCGCCTCGGCGAGTTTTCGCAGTGTGACGGCCAGGTCGGCGTGCCAGGGCTTCGCGTGGGCGTCGAGGAGCTCGAGGGTCGGGGCGACGGCTTCCGCGTAGGACCGGGTGCCGTAGAGCCTCAGCAGGGTGATGCAGAGGTCGACGGCGCCGGGCGCGGGCGCGGCCTTCATGCTCCCCTTCGAAGGAATGCCGTGGGCATAGAGCCAGGCGATCGCCTGCGGATCGAGCGGCGCCCGGCCCACGCCGCTGAGCGACTTGACCTCGCGCCGGTTGGCATCGTAGATCAATAGGGGAACCTCACCGCCGATGGCAAACATTCCATAGTCGGTCACGGCAAGGGCGAAGAGCGTGGCCGCGGCGGCGTCGGCCGCATTGCCGCCCTGCTTGAGCAGCCGGATTCCGGCGGCCACGGCGTCGGCATGGCCGGCCGCCACCGCGCCGCCGCTGCCCGAGGCGGTCCAGCCGATCGCCGCTCCGGCTGGAGCCTCCGGCGGCTGGGCGGCCGCCAACACCAGGGCAAGAGGGATCATGTACATGGCGCTACCTCCGATGAATAGTGATTAGTCCTGCGAAGGGGACAGTCCCTTAGACTTAATAGTCGGCTCCATTCAGGCTGCGAACCACGCAGCGCTGCCAGGCTTCGAGCGCGGTTTTCATTTTCTCTACCCGATCGGGCTCGCTCGCGGCCAGATTCCGGGTTTCCTGGCGGTCAGCCGCCAGATTGTAGAGCTCGAATCTGACTTTGCCTTTCTTGTCCGCGATGCGGTGCAATTTCCAATCGCCGTCGATCCACGCCGCATGGCCCGGTGTGTCCGTCTCGGCATACCGCACGTTGATCTCACCGGCGTCCAATCGCAGCTTGGCGGGGTCGTCGGGCTCCTTGCCCTCCTTCTGCGCGGCGAGCACTTCGGCCATCCACTGGTCGCTGGGCATGCCGATGCCGGGTGTCGGATAGTCCCAGAACCCCATCGCCCGGCCGCGCGAATCGACCTGGTCCTGGAGGAGCGGGACGAGGCTGATGCCGTCGAGCGGCGGCTGGCCCTTCATCTTGACGCCGGTGATTTCGAGCAGCGTGGGGTAGATGTCCGCCGTGTTGCAGCGAGCGCTGGTCGCCCGCGGCCGCTTGACCAGCTTTGGCCATTCGAGGATCGCGGGCACGAGCAGGCCGCCCTCGTAGACCTGGCCCTTGTTGCCGCGAAAACCGCCGGTCGAACCTACTTTGGGCAGCGCGCCGTTGTCGCTGCAATACCAGAGGATGGTGTTGTCGCGGATGCCGAGCGTCTTGAGTTCCGCGCGCAGCTTCCCGAATGCGCGGTCCATGGCGGTGATCTCGCCGAGATAGTTCTGCTGGGCCGGCGGCAGGTCTTCATACGGCTTGCGGTCTGCTTCCAAAGCCCGGTGCGGGTCGTGGGGCGAGCCGAACCAGACGACCGCAAGGAAAGGGGCTTTCTGTGATGCACACCGGCGAATGAACTCGATCGCCGCGTCGACCGTGACCATCGAGCTTTCACCCTGGGTCTGGACGGCCGTGCCCTCGCGGCTGAGGATCGCATCGTTGTCGAAGAAGTTCTCCGCCGAGAACCAGCGATCGAAGCCGCTCGCGCCGGGATTGACGGGGCTCGCCTTGCGGACGCTGCCCAAGTGCCACTTGCCGAAGTGACCGGTCGTGTAGCCGGCCGTTTTGAGGGCTTCGGCGATCGTGATCTCCTGCGGCCGGATCGGGTGCCCCCATTTGAAGCAGCCGAACCGGTTGGGGTGTCGCCCGGTCATCACGCTCCCGCGGGTGGGCGAGCAGACCGGGGCCGCGGCATAGAACCGATCGAACCGCAGGGCCTCGCCGGCCATCCGGTCGAAGTTCGGCGTCAGCAAGCGCTCGTGACCGTTGTAGGCCATGTCGCCCCATCCTTGGTCGTCGGCCATCACCAGCACAATGTTCGGCTTTTCGCCGCCGGCCGGCACGGCGCCGGTCAACAAGATCGAAACCAAGACCAGGTGCGCAAACATGGCAGATTCTCCACAATCAGTTTCCGGCGGGTTGTCGTTCCAACATACAGCGCTCGATGCGGGACGCAAGGGAAGAACGCCCCTTTTTTCCATGCGGCCCTCTAAAAATCCCGGAACGGGCCCCGGGGCTCCGCCTCGTCCATTTTCCGCAGCCAGTCTTCGAAACTCCGCTGCATTTGGCCGGCCTTCTCGGGCATTTTGTCGACAAGATTCTCGCGCTCGGCAACATCCTTGGCCAGGTCGAACAGGAAGGTTGCCGATCCGGTCCGAATCCACTTCCAGTTGTCCACCCGGGCGGCTTCCAGGGCCCGCCGCTTCCAGAACATCTCCCGCCGCGGCGAGGGCTTGCCTTCGGCCAATACCGGCATCATGTCAAAACCGTCGAGCGCGACCCCCGGCGGCGGCTCCGCCCCGGCCAGCTTGGCGAGCGTCGGGAACAGCTCGAGCGACGTGAGAAATTCGCCGCTGACCGTGCCCGGCGCGATTCTGGCCGGATAGCGAACGAGGCTGCACACCCGCACCCCGCCCTCAAACACCGAACTTTTCCCTGCCCGCAGCGGCGCGTTGTCGCCGCCCCCGGCGCCGCCGTTGTCGGAGAAGAAGATCACGATCGTATTGCCGGCCAGCTCGTACTGGTCGAGCAGGTCGAGGACTTCACCGATGGCGGCGTCCATCGCGGTGACCGCCCCGAGGTAGTTCGTCATCCGCAGCGCCTTGTTGGCGACCTTGCCTGGTTTATTGTAGCGCGTGCCGTCGACGACGCCCTCCTCGGCGTACAGCGCGGGGTACATCTGCCGCCACTTCTCCGGCGCCTGCGCGCCCGAGCGAATGACCGGATCGAGGCTCGACGCGCCGTGGGGCGCGTTGAAGGGCAGGTAGAGAAAGAAGGGCCGGTGCTTGTTTTCCTTGATGAATCGAACCGCCTCGCGGCGGAACAGGTCGGTCGAGTAGACGCCCTTGTCCTCGGTCGTCGGCTCGTTGTTTCGATACATGGACGGCACGCCGTAGCGCTCGTGGGTGTAGTAGTCGATGCCGGTATTGACAAAGCCGTAGAACTCGTCCCAGCCGCGGGCCAGGGGCAGGAATCGCCGCTGCATGCCCAGGTCCCATTTTCCGAAGATGCCCGAATAGTAGCCCGCCTGCTTGAGCATTTTGGGCAAAAGAACCTCCCGGGTGTCCATGCCGCCAATCCGTTCCCAGGTGACGGCGTATTCCTCCGGCGTGTACTGGTGGCCATAGTCGGGCGCTTCGTTGCGAATCATGTCGTAGATGCCGTTGCGCTGCGGATAACGGCCCGTCAGGAACGCCCCGCGGCTTGGCGTGCAGGCTGGCCAGGCGACATAGAAATTCGTCAGCCGCACGCCTTCTTTCGCCAGCCGATCGAGGTTGGGCGTAATGATGTGGTCGCCCAGAACGCCCAGATCGTTGTAGCCCTGGTCGTCGGAGACGATCAGCACGATGTTCGGCTTGCCGGCCGCAAGGCCGCCGGGCGCGGCCAGAATCAGCAAAATCGCCGGGAAGAACCGCATCAGGACGTTCTCCGTGTCGATAGGTCACAGGCTGCGTCGTTCCCAAGCCGGAGCTTGGGAACGAGGAAGGAAGGAAAGAAAGGGTTCAGGGTTCAGGGTTCAGGGTTCAGTTCTTACTTCGAACCTCGTTCCCAAGCTCCGGCTTGGGAACGCTCGGCTGTGAGCACCGCCAAGCGGCGCCCGGAATGATGAAA
>JAMOAF010000551.1 GCA_023621895.1 Planctomycetota bacterium | reverse complement strand
ACGGGTTTCGGCTTGTTTCTCCACCGCCGACTTGACCCGTTTGTGGGATCCGCTGGCGTCCAAGCTGATCCGGTCGGGCGGCCGACCGTTCGGACGATAGCCGCTGGCGTGGACCGGTTGCGCCAATTCTGCTTTTGCATATTCCGTGCCCTTGGGGGGACCGCGGGCGGGAATTATGGGAGGCCCCCGAAGTCTCAGGCTAGATGCGATGGCGATTCGATTCCAATGCCCGGCCGGCCATCGTCTGAAGGCGATTGACGAGATGGCCGGCCGCGACATGCTTTGTCCGCTCTGCCACGGGCCGGTCCGCGTGCCGGCGACGGGGCCGCCCGAAGTCGAACTTGAGCCGGCCGCGGACGCCGGCGCGGAGACGCCACCGGCTGAAGCCGCCACGATGGCCGAGACCGGGTCGGTTTGGGCAAGCGACGTGGTTCCGCCGGCGCCCGCGATCCCTCCGCCGCTCCCCCGCGCGGAAGGGCCGCAATCGACCGGCGGCGCGAGCTTGCTCGATCACGCCGAGAGACCTCCATGGGGGTTGGCCGCGGGCTTGCTCGTGGCATTGGCCTACAGTGCGGCGCCGGCATTGGCCCACCTGGCCGACGATCCGATGGCCGGCTGGACCCGGCTGGTACTCGGCGTTGCGGCCCTTCAGACGGCCTTTGTGCTGTGGATGCTGACCGTGCGGCACTGGGCGGCCATCTGGGCCGTCGCCGTCGTTTTCGCGGCGGTGTCCGCCGCGTATGGCGCAATCACGGCCTTTGCCTTCGCCGCGGGCGCGGATCGGCCCCTGCCCTGGGGCATGGAGCCGATTCGCCACCGGGCGGCCGTCTGGTCGGCCACCGTGCTGGCCGTCCACCTGCTGGCAACTTACGCCTGCGGGAGCATTGCCGGGCGGCGGCGAGCCGAAGCGGACACGGAATGGAACGTGTGAACGAAGGGCTCCGTCACGGGCGGCCGCCGGAGTGAGGGGGAGCGGTGCGGCTGGTGGCGCCGCAATCGCGGGGCAAGCCCACGCGGCGATCATCTGTCACCTGTAACTAGACAACGACCACCGGCGATGTTTCACTGGGACAATGGCCTGAAGCTGACCCGACCCGACCTGGCGATCGACTTCCGCCGCCGGCAGCCGCGCGGGTTCATCTCCCATGCGCATGCCGACCACATGGCGCGGCACCAGTACGCGCTCTGCACGCCGGCCACGGCGGCCCTTTACCACCTCCGCCTCGGCCCGCGGCCGACCCGCGAGTTGCCTTATCGCGAGCCGGTCCTTTGGGGAGGCGTGCAGTTGACGACCTATCCGGCCGGCCACTGCCTTGGCTCCGCGATGCTGCTGGCGGAGGACGGCGGCGAGTCCCTGCTCTACTCGGGCGACTTCAAGCTGCGCCCCTCGCGGACCGCCGAGACGGCCGAATTGCCGCGGGCCGACGTGTTCATTCTGGAGTGCACCTACGGGCGGCCGGAGCACCGCCTGCCCGACCGCCAACTCGTCGTCGAGCAGTTCCTCGAACTCGTCGAGTGGACGATCCGCCAGGGGGCTGTTCCGGTCGTCTGCGCCTATGCGCTCGGCAAGTCGCAGGAGGCGACCCGCCTGCTGACCGATGCCGGCTTCGCGGTCGTCCAGCACGCGGAGGCTTTCGGGATCAGCGCCGTCTATGAGCGATTCGGCGTCGCCCTGGGCAGCTATCGCTGCTACTGCGGCGGCGTGGAGCCGGGCGAGGTCCTTGTCGTCCCGCCGGGTCGGGCTGCCGCCGTGCCGGGGCCGACCGTGCGGATTGCCTTGACCGGCTGGGCGATCGACAAGGACGCCAGGCGGCGGCTTCGGGCGGACCACGCGCTGGCGCTGTCCGACCACGCCGACTACGACGAGTTGTTCGAGGCGGTCGAGCGGGTGGGCGCGAAGAAGGTGTTTTGCACCCACGGCCCGGAGTCGTTTGTCGACCGTCTCCGGGAGCGGGGCGTGGATGCGTTTCCACTCGATCCCGCGGGCGGGCGACGCCACTGACCGGGCCCCTTTGGAGTGCGGTGATTCATCACCGCTTTCTGCCCTTTGGAGTGCTGCGATTCATCGCCGCTTTCTGCCCTTTGGAGTGCTGCGATTCATCGCCGC
>JAMOAF010000169.1 GCA_023621895.1 Planctomycetota bacterium | reverse complement strand
GTCTGGGAGGAAGCCTCTGATGAACGAGAAATGGCGCTCGCGGATCACCATCGAGCCGGGCAAGCGCGGCGGCCGCCCCTGCATCCGGGCCATGCGCATCACGGTCTACGACGTGCCCTTTCCAGGCAACTTTTAAGGCAAGTCTCTTCGATGAACACTTTGACGAGAATCGCGTTTGCCGCCGTGCTGGCGGCCCTGGCCGGCAGGGCCTGCGCCGCCGACCTGGTGAAGTCTCTGGAGATACTGCGCGCCGTCGGCCCCCAAGGCGCCGGCAACGAGGCGGCCACGGCAGCCTGGCAAGAGGTCGCCCGGAGCGACGCGGCCGAGTTGCCGAAGCTGCTCTCGGCGCTCGACGGCGCCAATCCCCTGGCCGCGAATTGGATTCGCACGGCGATCGACGCGATCTGCGAACGGACGCTGCGCGAGGGCCGATCCCTTCCGCAAACGTCGCTGGAACAGTTCGTTCTGGAGACGGCGCACGCTCCGAAGGGCCGGCGACTCGCCTACGAGTGGCTCCTTCAGGTCGACGCCAAGGCCGAAGAGCGGATCGTGCCGCAGTTTCTTCACGACCCCAGCCTGGAGCTTCGCCGCGACGCGGTCGCACGGCTCATCGCCCAGGCCGAGTCCGCCGGCAAGCCGGCGGAAACCGCGGACTTGTTGAAAAAGGCGCTGGATGCGGCACGCGACCGCGACCAGGTCGATACGATCGCCAAATCCCTCAAAAAGCTGGACATCCAGGCCGACCTGGTCCGCCACGACGGCCTCGTCGTCGATTGGTGGGTAATTGGCCCCTTCGACAACACGGGCGGGAAGGGCTTCAGCACCGAGTACGCTCCCGAGAAAGGGTTCGATCCGCAGGCCGAGCACCAGGGCAAGCACGGCCCGGTCCGCTGGCGGAGGTTTTCTTCCGACAGCCCCAACGGCCAGGTCGATCTGAACAAGGCCCTGGCCGATGGGATGGAGAAGGAGAAGGAACGGGAGATCGTGGGCTACGCGGCGGCCGAATTTCATTCGCCCGAGGCGCGATTCGTGCATATTCGAACGGCCAGCGACAACGCGCTGAAGATTTGGGTCAACGGCAAGCTTGTCGACAAGCACGAAATCTACCACGGCGGCACGGTGTTTGATCAATACAGGGCCGCGGCAATCCTCCAGCCGGGCAGAAACGTGATCCTGGTCAAGGCCTGCCAGAACGCCCAGACCCAGGACTGGGCCGAGGTTCTCAGTTTTCAGTTTCGAGTCTGCGACGAAATCGGCACCGCCATCCTCTCGCAGAAGAAGCCCGGCGGCTGACGGCCAATTGGCGACTTGCCTGGCTGCCAAGCTGGAGCTGGCTGCCAAGTTGCGTCTGGTTCCCAAGCTCCGGCTTGGGAACGAGGTGGAACGTGGGAACCAGGGAGCTGGGGATGACGCAAAGCGAGCGTTCCCAAGCTGGAGCTTGGGAACGAGGTGGGATGTGGGAACGAGGTGAGGTGGTGTGGCGGTTGGGGAAGACGTAACATCTCATTTTCCGTTTGATTGATTTATGCGAAAACTTGCCATTCCTCAGATCGTTGCCGTGTTGGCTCTCGTGGTTGCCGGGGGGGCTGATTGGCGGCAGTTCCGCGGCACCGACAACACGAGCTGTTCGGACGAGGCGGGCCTGCCGACCGAGTTCTCCGCGGAGAAGAACGTGGCCTGGAAGGCCGACCTGCCGGGCCGCGGCGCTTCCAGCCCGATCGTCGTCGGAGATCGCGTGTTCGTAACCGCCTCGAGCGGCGCGGAGCAGGACCGGCTGCATGTGCTTGCCTTTAGCGCTGCCGACGGAAGCCGCCTCTGGCACCGGCAGCTTTGGGCCACCGGCCACACCCAATGCAACCCGTTCGGCGCGGTGGCGGTCAACACGCCGGCTTCCGACGGCCAGTGCGTCGTCGCCCTCTTCTCGTCGAACGACATTGCCTGCTTCGACCTCGGCGGCAACCTGGAGTGGTTTCGCGGACTGGCCAGCGACTATCCCGCCACCCGCAACGACGTCGGAATGGCCTCTTCGCCGTTGATCGTCGGCCAGGTGGTCGTCGTCCAGTGCCAAAACCAGGGCGAATCATTCGCCGCCGGGCTGGACCTGAAGACGGGCCTGACCCGCTGGCGCATCGACCGCGAGCGCGACGCCATCTGGTCGTCGCCCACCGTGCTCCGCGGCCCGTCGCCGAGCGGCGACGTGGTCTTGTTGCATTCCCGCGACGCTCTGACCGGTCACGATCCGCAGTCGGGCGCGGTGCTGTTCAAGTACAAGGCTCCCTGCCACACGGTCGCCAGCGTGACGACCCGCGGCAATCGCATCTACCTGCCGGCCGAGGGTGTCTGCGCCCTCCAATACGATCCGGTCAGCCGGGGGGTCGAGCAGCTCTGGTTCCAGCGGAGTCTGCGAGGCAACAATTCCAGCCCGGTCGCCTGCGGCGACTACGTGTACCAGGTCCGCGGCCCGGCGATTCTTTCCTGCGCCGGCGCCGTCGACGGCCGCAAGCTGTGGGACGTGCGCCTGGAGGGGGCCGTCTGGGCCACGCCGGTGGTCGCCGGCGGCCATGTCTACGTCGCCAACCACGAGGGCCAGGTGTTCGTGGTTCGTACGGGAAAGAAAGGGGAATTGCTGAGCACGTGCCAGGCCGATCGCGGGATGCTGGCCTCTCCCGCCGTCGCCGGCAAAGCCCTCTACCTCCGCAGCCACGGCCAGCTCTGGAAGATCGCCGCGAAATAGACCGGCAGGATGATGAGAGACTCGATTGAAATCGCCGTTTCCGGGCCGGTCCGCGGGCGCATCCGGCCGCCGGGCTCGAAGAGCATCACGAACCGCGCGCTGGTTTGCGCGGCCCTGGCCGGCGGCCGCTCGGTTCTTCACGGCGCGCTCGACTGCGACGACACCCGCGTGATGATCGACTCGCTGGGCAAGCTCGGGCTGGCGGTGGAACATGACCGGGCGGCAAAGACGATCCTGGTCGACGGTTGTTCGGGCAGGCCGCCGGCGGCCGAGGCCGATCTCTACGTGGGCAACAGCGGCACCACGATCCGCTTCCTGACCGCGCTGGCCGCGCTCGGCCGCGGGCGGGTCCGCCTCGACGGCGCGCGGCGGATGCAGCAGCGCCCGATCGCCGACTTGCTGCGGGCCTTGGAGCAGCTTGGCGCCAAAGCCGCCAGCGAGCAGGGCACCGGATGCCCGCCGGTCGTCGTCGAGGGCAACGGTCTGCCGGGCGGGTCCGCGCGGGTGGCCGGCGACATCTCCAGCCAGTTCTTGAGCGGACTGTTGATGGCCGCGCCCTGCGCGCTGGCGCCGGTGGTGCTCGACGTCGAAGGCCCGCTCGTGTCGAAACCCTACGTCGACATGACGCTGGCGGTGATCCGCTCGTTCGGAGCTTCGGTCGAAGTCGAAGACCTGAAGCGGTTCTCGATCGCGGCGCCGCAGATGTACCGCGCCCAGCGATACCAGGTCGAACCCGACGCCTCGGCGGCCAGCTATTTCTTCGCCGCCGCGGCGATCACCGGCGGCGAGGTGACCGTCGAGGGGCTTTCCCGGTCGAGTCTTCAGGGCGACGTCGCGTTCTGCGATTGTCTTGAAGCGATGGGCTGCGACGTCCGCTGGGGCGACGGCCAGATCACGGTCAGGGGGCGCCCGCTGCGGGGCGTTCAGGTCGACATGAACTCGATCAGCGACACGGTGCAGACGCTGGCGGCCGTTGCCCTGTTTGCGGAGGGTTCGACAAGGATCACCGGCGTGGGCCACATCCGCCACAAGGAGACGGATCGGATCGGAGCATTGGCGGCGGAACTGCGCAAACTGGGGGCGGAGGTGCAAGAGGATTCGGACGGGCTTTCGATCGCGCCCGCACCGCTTCGCAAGGCCCGGATCGACACCTACGACGACCACCGCATGGCGATGAGCCTGGCGCTGGTGGGACTGCGGCAGTCGGGCGTGGTGATTTGCGACCCGGGCTGCACGGCGAAGACCTATCCCGAGTTCTTCGACGATCTGGCAAGAATCACCAACCCGTAACCGTAGGGTGGTCCAGAGCGGACCCGCGCCAGCTCCCGATCGCACCGCCGCCAACCTCCCCGGAGGCGAAAACGGTCGCACCGCCGAACGGCAAGCGCCGGCCCACCGTTCTTCCTGCGACGAAAATTGACGCCCCCCGGCGCAGCGGATATATTCGCCGCAGGCGTCGAAGAGGCAACCAACACCGGGAGAGCCAGGGCCATGTTCGTACTGGAAAGCTATCCACTGGCGGTCGTCTTCTGCATCATCACGATGCTTTGCTGGGGGTCCTGGGCCAACACGCAGAAGCTGGTCGGCTCGCGGTGGCGGTTCGAGCTGTTCTATTGGGACTACGTGTTCGGCGTCGTGTTGATGGGCCTGATCTTCGCTTTCAGCCTGGGAAGCATCGGAGAGGGCGGCCGCGGCTTTCTCGACGACATCCGGCAGGCCGACCCGGCCAACATCGGTTCGGCGCTCGTTGGCGGCGCGGTGTTCAACGCCGCCAACATCCTCTTGGTGGCCGCCATCGCCGTGGCGGGCATGGCCGTGGCCTTTCCGGTGGGCATCGGCCTGGCGCTGGTGGTCGGCGTGGTGGTCAACTACCTGGCCGATCCCAAGGGCAATCCTTACCTGCTGTTCGTCGGTGTGGCCCTGGTGGTGGTCGCGATCATCGTCGACGCCGTGGCCTATGGCCGGCTGCCTCGGCAAGGCAAGGGCGGGACGCCGCGGGGGTTGGTCCTTGCGGTGCTCTGCGGCATCCTGATGGGGTTCTTCTACCGGTTCGTGGCCGCCTCGATGCCTGAAGCCAAGCCGGAGAACTTCCTGAACCTGCCCGGGGGGAAGCTCAGTCCCTACACGGCCATGGTCCTGTTTTCGCTGGGGATGCTGGCCAGCCAGGTGATTTTCAATTTCGCGAACATCATCGGCTGGTCGACGGCGGAGACGGCCGCCAGGCCCGACTATTGCGGAGGCTCCGCTCGCGACCATCTCTGGGGCGTCCTGGGGGGGATGATCTGGGCGGTGGGCATGACCTTCAGCATCATCGCCTTCGGGGTCGCTGGCCCGGCGATTTCCTACGGGCTCGGCCAGGGGGCCACGCTGGTCGCGGCCTGCTGGGGCGTGTTCATCTGGCGCGAGTTCCGCGAGGCGCCGCCCGGAACCAGCCGGCTGCTATGGGTGATGTTCGCAAGCTTCCTCGTCGGACTCGGATTGATCATTTGGTCGGGAGCCTGATGCCATGAGCGAAGCCAGGATTGTCGTTGTCGGAAGCGTCAACACCGACATGGTCGTCAAGTCCGAGCGGATTCCCGCCCCCGGCGAGACGGTCACCGGCGGGCAGTTCTTCATGCCGGCCGGGGGAAAGGGGGCCAACCAGGCGGTCGCCGCCGCCCGGCTCGGCGCCCAGGTGACCCTCGTGGCCAAGGTGGGCGACGACGTTTTCGGCCGCCAGGCGATTGAGAACTTCCAGAAGGAAGGCATCCGCACCGACCACGTCGTGCTCGATCCCCAAAGCCACACCGGCGTGGCCCTGATTCTCGTCGACCGCCGGGGAGAAAACAGCATCTCCGTGGCGCCGGGGGCGAATTTCACGATCACGGCGGCCGAGGTCGATGCCGCGGCCGAGGCGATTCGCTCGGCCGACGCCGTCCTGCTGCAATTGGAGATTCCCATGGCCGTGGTCGAACACACCGCGGCGCTGGCAGCGGCCTCGGGCGTGGCGGTGATCCTCGATCCGGCGCCGGCGGCGCCGCTTCCAACCGGCCTGCTCCAATGGATCACCGTGCTGACGCCCAACGAGTCGGAGGCCGAGCGTCTGACCGGCATTCCGGTCAGCGACGAGGCAAGCGCGCGCCGGGCCGCGGCGGCGCTCCGCCAGGCCGGCGCGCGGCAGGTGATCATCACCTGCGGCACCAAGGGAGCGCTGGTTTCGACGGCGGAGACGGAAGTGCTCGTCCCCAGCTTCAACGTCGAGGCCGTTGACAGCACCGCCGCCGGCGACGCCTTCAACGGCGGGCTGGCCGCCGCGCTGGCCGCCGGCGAGCCGCTGGTGGAAGCCGTGCGGCGCGCGGCGATGGTCGGCGCGTTGTCTGTCACGAAAATGGGGGCTCAACCGTCGCTGCCGACCGCGGAGGAGGTCCGCGCGTTTGCGGCCAGATTCCAGTAAGGCCCGCCCGCCCGGGCGGTGGAGAACCGATGCCCGACCAAGCCCCACAGATGCCCGTGGACATCATGCCGCTGTTGGCGGCCGCCGCCGGGATCGTGCTCCTGTTGGTCTTGGTCCGCGCGGTCCAGAGGGCGCTGCGCCGGCGGAGGCGGTTCAGGGACCGCATCGAGCCGGCGCTGGCGATCGACGTCTCGCAGCTAAGCCAGCAGGGGCCGCCGGCCACGGGTCCCCTGCTGACGTTCTACCACTTGCCGGTTCGGCTTGCGGCGATCGTCTTGGCGCCTGCCGGCCGAGCGGGCACGTTGCCCGCGGCCGAAGGAATGCCGCAGTTGCTCGATGCGATCGTGCCGGGGTTGGCCGAAGTGGTCGCGGCCCACGACCCGCTCCGGCTCCGCTGGCCCGAGCAGTTGAGCGCCTCCGGGTTCGCCCACTCTTTCTTCATCCACGCACGCCTGCCCGGAGAGGCGGGGAAAGGCACGCCGTGGGCCTCGGTCGCCGGGTTGGCCAAGACCCACAAGGGCTCCGCAATGGTCGCAATGATCGTTCGAGCCGAGCGCCCCAACAGCTACGGCCAGCAGATCATCGAGACCGAGGGAGACTGGCTGCGGGTGTTTCAGGTGCGGCCGGCGTGACGTGAGCGGAGGAGCGGTGTCAGCGGACGGCGGTTAGGCGTCAGTTTTCAGTTTTCAGTTTTCAGCCGTCTTCCTTCCTGGTTCCCAAGCTCCAGCTTGGGAACCAGGCGAGCCCTGGCGGCATGAATGACTGAAGCTGTTGCTGCAACCTGCGCCCTGACTGACGGCTGACGGCTGATGGCTATCCCAAAAATGGCTAAAGTTTGCCGATTGTATCGGTCGATCTGAATCTGCCGATGGGGGGAGACTGCGCATGGTCGTCCCGCGCAGACCGCCTGGCTTGTGGGGAGAACTTATGCTTCTTCGCTGGATTCGACCGATCCGATTCCTCGTTGAGGGAATTGTTGCCGCCGACACGCCGCGGCAATTGGCCCTTGGGCTGGCCCTGGGGATGGTCATCGGACTGGTGCCGAAAGGCAACCTGACGGCAATCGCCCTCTCGACGATCCTGCTGGCAACGCGCGTCAACCTGGCGACCGGCCTGCTGGGAGCCGCCCTGTTTTCCTGGGTCAACGGCTGGACCGATCCGCTGGCCCACCGCGTGGGATACGCGCTGCTCACGCACGAGCCGCTGCGGCCGCTGTTCGCCTGGTTTTTCTCGCTGCCGGTCGTGCCCTGGACGGCCTTGAACAACACGGTGGTGTTTGGCAGCCTCCTGCTGGGAATCTGGCTTTTCTGGCCGGTCTACCATCTCGGCAATCTTGGTTTTAAGCGGCTTCAGCCGCGCGTGGCGGCGTTGCTGGAGCGCTACCGGATGGGCAACGTCCTGGCCGGCGCCGAACTGGCCGCCCGATGGAGGGCCCAATGATCCACTGGAACTATGCCATCCCCCGGCTGCTCCTCGCCACGTTCGCCCTGCTCTTGGTTTACCTGGGGCTCAATCCCCTGGTCCGCTGGGGGCTGGAGTCGTTTGGAGAGCAGGTCCTTTCCACGCGCGTCGAGATCGGAGAGCTCGACCTCTCGCTGCAAAGCACCGAACTCCGGATCGAGCGGCTGGCCGTCGCCGATCCGGGCAATTTGCAGAGGAATCTCGTTGAAGCCCGCCAGATGAAGCTGGCGCTTGAGACCGGCCCCCTTCTGATGCGCAAATTCGTCGTCAAGGACGGCATGGTTCGCGGCCTGCGATTCCGCGTCGAGCGCCAGGCGGCGGCCGAGCCGGTCGATCATTGGCAGCTCGACATCGACGGCAAACGCGCCGAGCAACTGGCCGAGCGGTGGCTGGAGACCCTGGCGCTGTCGATGCGCGAGAAGGTCGAGGAAGAGATCAACGCTCTGGAGTCGGTGCGGCTTGCCAGGGAGCTGCTCGAACGTTGGCCGGCCGAGTACCAGCAGTTGGAGGCGAAAGTCCGCGGCGTGAAGGTGCGGATCGAAGCCGTGCGCAACCTGTTCCAAACGCCGCCGCAGAACCTGGCCGCCGGCCTCCAGCATTACCAGGCGACGCTCTCCGAGTTGCAGCGGCTGCAAAGCGACCTGGGCGCGCTGGGCGAGCAGTTGGACGCCCTGCCCAACAAGGCGGTCGCCGACCGCGACGCGATCCTGGCCGCCAAGGATCGCGACATCCGCGCGCTCGAGCAGCGATTCGAGGCGATTCGCCTCGATGAAGAGGCGCTCACCATGTACCTGCTCGGGCCGGAAATGGGCAAGCGGGTGATCGAAGTCGCCGACTGGGTCCGCTGGGTCCGCGCCCACCTGCCCAGCGAGGAAGACGATCCCGAAAACCGACTCTTGGGGGTCGATGTTTTGTTTACCGGCAAGCACGAGCGGCCCGACTTCCTCATCGAGTCGCTCCTGGTCGACGGAGAGACGGAGATTGCGGGGCGGCCCTATTCGTTCGTTGCCACCGTGGCGGGAGTGACCACGGACCCGAAGCTCTACGGCCGCCCGGCCGTGATCCGGGCCGAACTGGCCGGAGAAACCACCGTGGAGATCCGCGCCGTGCTGGATCGGACGGGCGACGCACCGGTCGACCAACTCGTGCTGAACTGTCCCGACATCAAGCTGCCCAGCGCGCGGTTGGGACGCGAGGGCGCGCTGAGTCTCCAGCTCGCGCCGGGGAAGACTCACCTGTGGGTCGGGCTGACCCTCAGCGGCGATCAACTGGCCGGCTCGATGTTGATAAAGCAAAGCGGCGTCGTGCTTGCGCCCGCCTTGCCTGACTCGCTCGGCGGCAAGCGCCTGGCGGACAGCCTCGCCGCGGCAGCCGAGTCGCTCAAGGAGATCGAGGTCCAGGTCGACCTGTCGGGCGAACTTCTCCGACCTCGCTGGCAGATTCGCTCCAGTCTCGGGCCGAAGCTTGCCGAGGGCCTCAACCGGGCGGCCCTGGCCGAGATCGAATACCGGCGCAACCAGGCGGCCGAGCTCGTCCAGAAGCGAGTCGAGCAGGAATTGGCCAACTTCCAGAGCCGGCTGCTGGCCGACGAGGAGATTCTCAAGAGCAGGCTCAGGCTGAACGAGGCCGAAATCCAGCAGCTTGCCACGCTCGTCAGCCAGCGCATCCCTTCGGCCGAGCAGATTTTCTCCAAGGCCCTCGGCGGAAAGACGCTCCCGCTGCGATTCTGACCGCCGGCGGGGCAGCCCAGAGGGAACCAACCCTAAATCGACCTGCGTGATTCGTGGAAAAAGCGGCTGTTATTCAGATAGCCGCGTGGGGGT
>JAMOAF010001168.1 GCA_023621895.1 Planctomycetota bacterium | reverse complement strand
GTTTTTCGAGCGTCTGGTTCTCGTTATGATAGTATGGAAACATGGCCTGCGCGTCGTTGGGAAGATCCGGGGGGCAGCCGGTGTCATAAAGGAACTTGCCTTCGGGGTGGTCGATCAAGACCGCGTACACGGGGATCTTGATCCAACGGGCCTGGGGATGCGGATTCCCCTTCGTGCCCACAACCGACATCGCCACCATCCAATTGGCGTCGCATTCGAGCCAGCCGTTGTCGAGGATGTAGACCTTCATCGTGGCCGGCGGCGGATCGGCAAGCACCGCGCTGCAAAGCAGGCAAACGCAGGCGACCGCCAAAGTCAGGTGCAGAATTGTTTTCATCGTGGTATTGTCAGCGGCAAGAGAACGAGCCCGTTGAGAGATTATCGCGGAAGCCAATCCGCAACGCCAGCGGATTTGCAAGTACGGCTGGGTTTCGTGGGGCCACGGGGTGAATCCCGTCGCGTTGGCTCGCCTGCCTGCCCAAGCCACATGCGAAGAAGCCGCAGGGTGAAGTGGGCGGGACAACTGCACGGACGCCGCCGATCCCCGGTCGTCGGAGATAGAAACTGGCAGGATTTTCCCGGCGGCCCAGGAAGGTCGGCGGGCAAGGCTGGGCAGGTCCGACGATGGGACCTCTTCAAGTCGCCGGCGATTGCCGCCAAGAGAAACGTTTGCCAGACCGTAGAGACCGTCAAACAAGGGAGATCAAGCGTCATGGTGTACAGACTGACCAGGCGGGAATTTGTGCGAACAGCGGCGGCGGCGGCGACCGGGGTATTGGGCGGCATGGCTCACGGGGGCCGGGGCGCGGCCGCGGAAGCCAATCGGGCTGCCGCCACGGGGCAAGGCGATCCGGCGGCTCGATCCAGCATGAGGATCGACTCCCACGCCCACGGCGCGTACAAAGGAGAACCCCAGGCCATCCGCGATTACGTTGCCGAATGCTGCAAACGCGGAGTCGAGCGGATCGTGCTGATCCAGTCCGACGAAACGCTGTTCGACACCTATGCCCGATGCCCGGAGTTCGTGATTCCGGTGGCCCAGGTAGATATCGACACGATCAAGCCCGACGAGATCAGCCGACTCATCGAGCGCGGCGCCAAAGGGATCAAGTTCATCGGCCCCATGCACTCCTACGGGGCCGACATCTATTTCCCGCTTTACGAACGGCTTTGCCAGTGTGGTGTCCCCGCCGTGTTCCACACTGGGTACCTGATGGTCGGCCTGTTCGAAAAAGGGGGCCGGTTCTACGAGAAACCGTCGCTGATCGATATTACCGATATGCGTCCGGCCGCGATCGACCGGATCGTCCGCGGCTTCCCGGAACTGAAGATCCTCATGGCCCACTTCGGCAATCCCTGGTGGGAAGAGACCTGGAAGATGATCTCCACCCATCGCAACGTGTACGCCGACTTCTCCGGCGGCACGGCCTACCGGCGCTCGATGCTGATGTGGAGTGAGATGTTCGCCCCGGACGGAAACCTCGACGCGGCCTCGGCCGGCAAGCTGTGCTTCGGCTCGGACACCGGTTACTTCTCCCCGGGCAGCCACCAATTCACGGACTACATCGCCTTCTATGAGCGATTCTTCGACCGCGTGGGCATGCCCGCCGACCTGCGCGCCAAGATCAATCGCGGCAACGTCCTGCAACTGTTCGGCCTCAAGGCATGATGGTGAAAACCAGAGGACGGAGTGGTTGCCGGTCTTGTTCCAGCGGGCGAGAGACGGCGTAAACCGGGGTCGATGCCTGGCCAGAATGCAAATTGGCCAGTGCGCTCGCCCCCATCCGGCTCGTCCGGATGGAGCGCAAGGTTGATGGCTACCGCCGCCCGCCGCTTTTGCCGGAAGCCCGAATCGGCGAGCTGCCTCTTGTCAGTCTGGCGCGAAAGGTGGTGTGCCAATTCGTCTGAGTGGTTGTCACCGACCGATAGCATCCGACGGCATTCCGAAGCCGGGCCATTCGCGGTGAGAATCGGCGCGCTGGCTGGCGGTCGCTGCCGGGCGGGGGGCGCGTGCTAGCCGCCAACCTCGCGCTCCATCCGGACGAGCCGGATGGGGGCGTTGTAGCTATGCGCTGGGTGGCGGTCGCTGCCGGGCGGGGGGCGCGTGCTAGCCGCCAACCTCGCGCTCCATCCGGACGAGCCGGATGGGGGCGTTGTAGCTATGCGCTGGGTGGCAGTCACCGCCATGTTGTGGGCTCAGCGGGCCGGTTTGTGCCGGAAGGACGTCCAATGCCTGGCGCTATTGCGTGCGGCAGCTTGCGGCCGTCTCGTACATCGCGATGATGTTTTCAACGGGCGCATCGACCTGAATGTACGTATGCGAGGGTCCCAAGACGTAGCCGCCGTCGCGGCCGAGGACGTCGACCAGCCGCTTCACTTCGTCGGCGACGCGTTGAGGCGAACCGCTGCTGAGCACCTGTTGAAGATCGACTCCCCCATAGAAACAGAGGTGCTTGCCGAAGTCTCTCTTCAGGCCCGCGGGTTCCATCCCCCGCGCGCGGGTCTGGACGGGCTCCAACATGTCGACGCCGGAATCGATGATCATCGGCAGCAGCGCCCGAACCGACCCGCAAACGTGCAGCAGGAATTGTTTGCCGTGCCGGTGGGCCTTCGCCACGGCCTGCCGCAGGTAGGGCGCCACGAACTCGCCGAAAGCGCTGGGGCTGAACAGGGGCCCCGCCTGCGAGCAATAGTCGTCGCACATGTAGATGATGTCGATGCCGCTGCCGTGCGACTCGAGCAGCCGGTCGAGCGCCGCCAGACTGACTTCGCTGATCTTCTCGAGGAGATGCCTTGCGTAGTCCTTGCGCGTCGCGAAGTCGATCATCAGGTTTTCCATTCCCCGCAAATAGCAGGCAACATGGAACGCGCCATGCGTGAAAACGCCGATGACGGCCCGATCGCGGTGCGCCTCGGCTTCCGCGGAAAAATGGGAGAAGTCGAAGGTCTCGGGAGCCGGCCACCGGTGCCGCCCGATGTCGCCGATGCCGTCCCTTCCGGCAAGAGGGCTGTGGACCAACTCGTCGTAGCTGCCGCCGCTGTATTGCGTGACGCGCGTCCGATATCCCCACACGGACGTCTTTTCGATCTTGCCCTGCTCCGATTCGGGATACTTGAAATTGCCGGGCAGGATCATCCACGTGTCGACGTTGAGGCGGTCGAAAAGCGCCTCCTTGCTCTGAATCCCGAAGTGCCGGTAAAGCGCGTCATAGACCTCCGCGACGGCATCGAACGTGATGGGAACGCGGTCGGTCGTGCGGTGCTCCACGGCGGCCAGCACTCGTCGTTTGCCCAGTTCCACGTCGTCACCCCCTTGCCGAATCGGCTTGCTCCGCCTGTCCGCGCCGCGCTCAACTCGCGTTCAGGCGCGACCATAACGCCGTTAATGCGGCGCCACAGAATACCGCCAGGCACGTCAGCACGGCGGCGGGAAGCCATTCACGGTAGATCCAGTAACCAGCAGCGAACAATGCGCTGTACACCGAAGCGCACCCGAGGACCATTGCGATGATTCCGATGGGCACGCTCCATTTCTCCTCCGACGATTCGACGTCGTCGCCGGCTGCGCGAGCCTGTTGAACGACGGTCCGCCAGCCGGGCCCGCCGGGCTTGATCAGGCGGCAAAAACGCCGCAGCGTCGCCTCGTCAGTCGGCCTGGTCACAAGCGTGACGAGCGTCCACGAAGCCGTCGTGACGGCCACGCCGACAACCAGTCTCTTCCAGTCGGCAACATCGGCATGGCAGAAGAACTCGAAGTAAACGGCGACGGCAAACGAGACGATCATCGCCGCCAACTCGCTGAGCGCGTTGATTCTCCACCAGAACCAGCGAAGGATAAACAGCAGGCCGGTGCCCGCGCCGATTTGCAGAATCACGTGAAAGGCCTGCACCGCGTTGTTCAGGCACAGGCCAAGAGCGCTTCCGAGAACCATCGTCAAGAGCATCGCCAGCCGCCCGACGAAAACCAGCTCTCTCTCGCCCGCGTCGGGCCGGGCGAAACGCCGGTAGAAGTCGTTCACCACGTAGGACGAACCGAGGTTCAAGAGAGTCGACAACGTGGACATGTGCGCCGCCATCAGCGAGGCCAGGATCAGGCCCCGCAGCCCGCCGGGCAACAGCGTCATCATGGCCGGGTAGGCCAGGTCGTGCCTCATGACCCCCGAGTCGACGTGAGGGAATGCCGCCTGGAGCGACGGGAGATCGGGAAACACCACGAGCGAGCAAAGAGCGACGAGAATCCACGGCCACGGGCGCAATGCGTAATGAGCTACGTTGAACAGCAGCGTCGCCCCGGTCGCGTGCCGTTCATTCTTGGCAGCCAGCATCCGCTGCGCGACGTAGCCGCCGCCGCCCGGCTCCGCCCCCGGATACCACACGCTCCACCACTGAACCGCCACCGGGATGATGAACACGGCAACCGCCAGGTCCGTATCGTGGAAGTCGGGAAGCATCGAGAGCTTCGTGCGGACGACCTCGTTGGCCAGCAGGCCGGACAGGCCGCCGACCGCATCGAGGTTCACGAGGAAAACGGCCGCCGCCACCGCCCCACCCATCGCCACGATGAACATCAGAAAGTCGGTCAGCAAAACGCCTGTCAGGCCGCCCAACATGCAATAGACGAGCGTCACCGCCCCGGTCGCGATAATGGTCGCGTAGGGGCTGGCGCCGAGCATCACGCCGGCGATCTTGATCGCCGCCAAAGTCGCCGTTGCGACGTTGATTACGTTGAACAAGACCCCGAGATAGAGGGCCCGGAAGCCGCGCAGGAAGGCGGCCGGCTTGCCGCTGTAGCGCAACTCGTAGAACTCGACGTCGGTCATCACGCCGGACCGCCGCCACAGCTTGGCATAGATGAAAACCGTCATCATTCCGGTCAGAAGAAACGACCACCACAGCCAGTTGCCGGCCACGCCGTTCTGCCGCACGATGTCGGTGACCAGGTTGGGGGTCCCGGCGGAGAACGTGGTCGCCACCATGGAAACGCCCAGCAGCCACCACGGCATGTGGCGCCCCGACAGAAAGAACTCGGCCGAACTGCTCCCGGCCCGTTTGGCGACGGCGACTCCCAGCGCCAGGGCGGCGGCCAAAAAAACGGCGACAATCATCCAGTCCATCGCATTCAGTTTCACGGCGGGTCTCCCACTGCGGCGCCTGGCGTTCCGCTGCGCCGGGACGGTTCCTAGCGCTCCGACGTGCCGTGCAGTTCGGCCACCGCCGCGGCGAGCCGCTTGCGGGCTGCGGTTGCCTCCGGACTCGCGCCGGCCGGCTTCGGGTCGTAGGGGTCCGCCCCCAAGTCCCAGAACTTGCCGGTGCTGTCCAGCCGGTACCGCTCGCCGCGGATGCACCACGCGCGCTGGCAGTGCCGGTAGACCCAGTCGCGGCCCTTGTAGGGTTCTCCCCGGAGCCTGGCGAGAAAGGTTCGGCCGTCCACCTGGTATCCCGGCGACATCGCAACGCTGGCCGCCTCAAGGATCGTCGGAAAGAAATCGGTAAAGTCGACCAACTCCTCGGCGACGCCCCCCGGCGCCACGATTCCCGGCCAGCGGGCGATCAGCGGAACCCGCGTGCCGGCCTCGGTCAGGCTGGTCTTGCCGCCCGGGATGTCGCGGTCGCCGAGCCGCGAGGTGATCGTCCGGTCGGTCCCGTTGTCGCCGGCGAAGAGGATCAGCGTCTTCTCCCCCAGGCCCAGCCGGTCCACCTCCTCGACGATCCGCCCGGCGAGCTTGTCGGTGTAGGCCACCAACTGGGCGAACCCCTTCTGCCGCGGCTGGACGCCCTCGTCGGGGTCGTCGCCCGGCCGGATCACGTCGGGCGAGGGCGGGTAGTTCTGGCCGGTCGCCGTCTGCGAATGGACCAGCGTCATCGGGTAGTAGACGAAGAACGGCCGATCGCGATGGGCTCGCATGAACTGCACGACGTGCTCGGTGAACAGGTCGTCGCCGAACTTGCCCTTGCCCAACGCGTCGGCGGGCCTGTCCTCGATCCACAGCTCCGGGTTCCAGTAGTGCCGCTGCACGGCCCGGTCGCGGAACAGCCGCCAAAGGTACCGGTCCTCGAATCCCGCATCGGCGACGTGCCGCGGATGGTCGAGAAAATCGAGGCACAGGTGCCACTTGCCGGCGATGCACGTAGCGTAGCCGCCGTCGCGCAGCAATTGCACGAAGGTGCGATGGCGCTGCACGTCGAGCTTTCCCGGCGCACCGGGCAGGATGACGTGCGTGATCCCCGTCCGGAAGCTGTAACGGCCGGTCAACAACTCCCCCCGCGAAGGGCTGCAAACCGGCAGGGCATAGCAGCGGTCGAAACGCAATCCGGCGGCCGCCAGCCGATCCAGGTTCGGCGTCTCGTAGCTCTTCCCACCATAGCATCCCAGGCATTCGGCCCCGAGATCGTCGGCCAGGATCAAGACGATGTTGGGTTTCTCAGGCCGCTCAGCGCCGGCCGCGCCCGGCGCTGAGACCGCGACCGGCAGCAAGGCGGCAAGAGAGAGAATCGCGCGGTTCATCGAAGGTCCCTTCAGATGGCATTTCCCATCCATGCTGACCGTGAAGACGCTCCCGGCTTGTGGCAGCGACTATTGTAACATCGCGATCCGTCCGCCAGATCTAGCGCTGGGAGGAATTTCCCGCCGATCCGCCAGCCGCTGCCGGGGGGGACGAGAACGGCGCAACACGCTTCGGTCATTCCGGCTCGGACCGCGGACGGCTGATCGTTTCCGCTCGCGGGCGGCGCGACACTTGCATTCCGCGTGGATATGGGCCAAACTCTGAAAATCTCTAAAGTGCCCTGTTGGCGTCAATCCGTAAGACCAAGGTGAGAGAATATGAGGCGGAGTCAGTTTTTCGCCAAGAAGTCGTTGGAAGTCCTGTTGGAGGAAATGGCCGGCGAGCACCGCTTGCGGCGGGTTCTCGGACCGGTGGCCTTGTCTTCGTTAGGCATCGGCGCGATCATCGGCACGGGGATTTTCGTGCTCACCGGCCTGGCCGCCCGGCAATTCGCCGGCCCGGCCCTGGTGGTCTCGTTTGTGATCGCGGGCCTGGCCTGCGCATGCGCGGCCCTCTGCTATGCCGAGTTCGCGTCGATGGCGCCGATCGCCGGCAGTGCGTACACCTACGCCTACATCTCGCTGGGAGAGCTGGCCGCCTGGATCATTGGATGGGACCTGGTGCTGGAATACGCCATGGCTTCGGCCACGGTAGCCAGCGGGTGGTCGCACTATTTCCTGGGCTTTCTCGGCCTCTTCAAGTTAAAAACCGGCGAGGCGATCCTGACGATTCCGCTGTGGCTCTCGATGGACCCGTTCACGGCGTCGACCCAGCACATCGACTACCAGACGGCGAAAACGCTGGCCATCGTCTCGGCGGAGGCCACGCCTTTGAATGCTCCGGGGCAGCCGCGGGGCGGCGAGGGACCGCTTACGCTGGCCCTGCCGGTCGCCAAAGAGGCGGGCATCCACCGGGTCGCTCGGGTTGGAGTGCAGTTTTCGCCCGAGTCGATCGCGGCGGTCGAGCAACTCCACCGCCGTCATGCGAAGGCGTCGATCGACCGCGTGCAGTCGGCCCTGGAAAGCCGGCTGCAATACGATCCCGTCGTGGAGCCGCAGGAGATGCTCGACCGTGTCCGCAACGACAATCAGGGCGGCGCCCGTGCGTATCAGGAGACGCCGCTGGCTCTGGGAAGGCTCCACCTGACGATCAACGTCGTCGCCTTGGCGATCTGCGCCGTGATCACGACGATCCTGGTGATCGGCATCCGCGAGAGCGCGGGAGTCAACGCCCTGATGGTGCTCGTCAAGATCGGCGCGGTGCTGTTCGTGATCGTGGCGGGCATCGGCTACGTGGATACGGCGAACTGGAGGCCGTTCATGCCTTATGGCTGGACGGGCGTGTTCAGCGGCGCGGCACTGATCTTTTTCGCCTACGTCGGCTTCGACTCGGTCTCCACCCACGCCGAGGAGGCGCGCAATCCGCGGACCGACGTGCCGATCGGAATTCTCGCCTCCCTGGTGATCTGCACGATCCTCTACATTGCCGTTGCCGCGGTGGTGACGGGCATGGTTCCCTATCCGCAGATCCCGCTGCACGCCCCGATCGCCGGCGTCTTCGAGGCGTATGGTTTGAAGGCCGCCACCGTGATCATCACGATCGGCGCGCTGACGGGCATCACGAGCGTGCTCCTGGTGATGCTCCTCAGCCAGCCGCGGGTGCTCCTGGCGATGGCTCGCGACGGCCTGCTGCCGCCGAGCGTCTTCTCGGCCGTCCATCCCCGCTTTCGCACCCCCCACCGCTCGACGATCCTCACCGGGGCGGTATGCGGCCTGACCGCCGCGATGTTTCCCCTGGAGGCGATCGGGCACATGGTCAATATCGGCACCCTGTTCGCGTTCGTGGTCGTCTGCGCGTCGGTCTGGCTGATGCGCCGGATCAGCCCCGGAGCGGACCGGCCGTTCCGGACGCCGATGCTGAACCTGGTGGCTCCGGCGGGAATCCTGCTGTGTTTGGGCCTGATGGTTTACCTGGGCTGGCAGAACTGGGTTCGGCTGCTGGCGTGGCTGGCCCTCGGGCTGGTGATCTATTTCGTCTACGGCCGCAAGCACAGCCACCTGGGCAAGGAGCTTCGGGAGGAGATTGCCCGGCACGGCCTTTCGCCCGCCGGCGCTCCGCTCAACGGCGAGGCGGCCGGACCGCCGGACGACGCCTCGTGAGCGGCGAGAAACACTGCGGCGGCGGATGAGCCCCTGGTATGGCGCCGTCACACCTCGCTGCCGACGCGGCCGAGGGCGGCGAGCTCGGCGGCCTCAAAGCCGGCGCGACGGGTTTCCACCGCGTCCACCAGGCGATGATCCTCTTCGGGGCCGGCCGCGGCGAGGCCATGAAGCGATTGCTCGTCGAAGACGGCGTCGGCGCCGACGCGCGTTTCTGAAAACTCGCCCAGTCCCTCTCCGCCCTCTACCCGGCGGGAACCGGCGAAAAGCGCTGGGTCGATGGGGTGCTCGCTAGAAAGAAGGGGCTGGGACTGTAAATCGACGAGCTCACTCACGAGAGGGGTGGCCGATTTGCCCTGGAATTTGATTTACCAATCTGGTAAATTAAAACTGTATTGAGGACGAAAATGGAGACAGGCTTCGCCACGAAGAAGCTAGCCAAGCTGTGCAACTCGCAAAAGGAAATGCGGACCAAGCTGGGTCCGAGGTGTGCCGAACGGCTCGAGCAGCGATTGGTGGAGCTGAAGGCGGCCATGACTTTGGAGGACATGCGGCACTTGCGCGCGGCCCGATGCCATGAACTTACCGCCGATCGCAAAGGGCAGCTCGCGGTGGACCTGGTGCATCCGAGACGTCTGATCTTCGAACCCGATCACGACCCACTACCGGCCAAGTCGGACGGTGGCCTGGACTGGAGCCAAGTAACAAAAGTCGTGATCGTGGAGATCGTTGATTACCACTGACACACGGCAAAGGGGAGC
>JAMOAF010000283.1 GCA_023621895.1 Planctomycetota bacterium | reverse complement strand
CCCGCCTCGCCGCCGCGTGCCGAAAAGGTCGTCGACGGTCGTCAGGGCCACGCGGTCCTCGAGATTCGGGCGAAATACGGTCAGCACCAGCAGCGGCAGGTACCAGCCCATGTAAAGTCCGCCCTGGTAGGGATGCCAGAATTGGGCCCCGAGCATCACCAGGGCCGAGCAGCTCAGCAGCGTGCCGAGGTGCTTCTGGGCGGGCCAGAGGGCGAGCCCGCAAGAGACCGCGACAAACGCCGCCATCACCGGGATGCGGTAGGCCCGGTGGCTCTCGGCCGTCCAGAATCCGTCGGCCTTGTCGGCCTGGAAGGACTGGACGCCGACCAGGTCGAGGAGCTGGTCGCTCAGCGCCTGGATTTGCTGTGACGTGGCCGCCCAGAAGACCAGCATCACGGCCACGGCGATCAGCACGCCGATGCTGAAGCGAACGAATCCCCGCTTCCAGTAGAAACTGCACCAGAGCGGCAGCAGGAAAAACGGGTAGAAGATGAACACGCCGGCCAGGCCGATGAGGATTCCGGCGGCGATCGGCCGCCGGTAGGCCGCCAACGCCCAGACCAAGAGGAAAGCGGGCACGACATGGTCGATGCGGCTGGTCATCTGGCTGGTGTAGGGGAGGAGCAGGAACAGCGAGGCCGCCGCCACCCCGGTCTGGAAGTTGCTGAAGTGGCGGTAGCCGATGAAGACCATTCCGAGCACGAGCACCAGGTGACCCACGACGGCGATCGTTCGCGGGGCGGCGGCCGGCACTCGGCGGACCTTGGCGGCGTCCGCCACCTCGGCCGCGCCCGTCTGGCTCGCTTCGGCGCTGAGGGCCGCGCCCGGGGTCTGCGTGCCGGGCTGCTCGACCTGCAAATTGGCAAACGCGTAGATCGATTCGTAGCCGGCGCCATGGACGGGCAAGCTGCCCTCCAGCGCCCGCTCGGCCAACGGCGCGGCCTTGTTCGTAATCACGTTGGCCAGGAGGAAGACCACCAGCGCCGCGCCGGTAAAGGTCAGACCGCTGGCATTCAGATTGGGCTCCAGCAGCGGGCGGCGGACGAGAATCTGGTCGACCAGCAGTCGGATCAGGAACAACGCCCCGACCGTGAACAGCCAGACGTAGCCCAACCGCTGCTGGCCATAGGCCACCAGGAGCAGCCCCGGAGAGAAGGTCACGAGCCCGACCAGGTCGAGATTGCGGATGCAGAAAAAACGCTGAAACTTGAAAAAGATGCCCAGGATCATCAACGACGACATGTAGAACCATGTCGTCGGCAGCATTTCCCAGTCGATGAGGATATTCTGCATCGGCTTGCGCGCACCGAAGGAGTCGTGTGGAAAACTGGCTTCCTCTTCCGCGAATTACCCTAACACCCTTGCCCATCAGGATACACGGCCGCGAGCGAATTTCAAGCCCCGGGAGGTTCTATCGGTCTTGGTCACGGCGCCGGTCATCTCCGGCTGCGGGGGCGGTGGCGCCCCGCAGGAGCAGGCCCCCGAGTTGTTGGATGTTCCTGAAAGCGACCGGCCGGCGGCGCTGGCGCAGCGCGTCTGCCCGGTCGATGGGAAGATGCTTGGAGCGAATGGAACTCCGATCAAGGTGAATATTGCCAAGCAAGATATCTTCGTCTGCTCCGCCGAGTGCCAGCAAGCTTTGCGGAAGGACCCGAAAGCCTATATCAAGGTTCTTGAGTCGGCAAAGACGGAGTAGGAAAGCTACCGTTCCGCTTCGGGGGCGTGGTAGATCCCGTTGAACAGGAGTTTGAACGTGCCGTGCGACTGCGCCCTGGCGGCGATCTCCGGACCGTAGAGCAGCAGCGAGCCCTTTCCGACCGGGGCCTCGGCGATTGCGATGGCGCCGTTCAAGTATTGCTGCCCCCATGCCCAGCCGCTCCGCAACGGGGCGGCGGTGTCGAACCAGGCGACCGGGCGGACCCCGCGCAGCACGGCCTCGGGCCCGAGGTGGAACGCGGGGTTTCTGCCGAAGAAGACATCTACTTGCTCGGGCAAGCCCGCGGCGAGCGGATTGGCTGCATCGAGCCGCATGCGAAGGAGTGAGCCCGGCACGTAGAACTTTTCGCTGCCGAGCGACTTGGGCTTGCCATCGGCGCCCATTTCCATCAGCGCATTGCGGACGGGGATGTCCAGATGGCGGGCCAGCGACGTCGAGCTGCCGATCGCCAGGATCGTGCCCCCGGCCTCCAGGAACGCCTTCAATTGCGGCAGCGTCTTGTCGGCGGTGATGCTTCCCGAACGGCCGCGGTACTCCTCGGGGATGGACTTCTCATCCGCGGCTTTCAGGCCGCTGCGGAGCGAGTCGGGCACCGCGCCGCTGACGAAGATCAGGACATCGTAGCGGTCTTTCAGCGCACCTTTGTCCAGCTCGGGCGGATAGACCACCCGGAAGTCAAACTCGAATTGCTCCAGAATCCAACGCGTCCAGCCCGACTCCATCGAACCGCCGTAGCGGTCCCAGAGTCCGATCCGCGGGCTGCGCAGGTCGGCCCGATCCACCTCGAACGGCTTGGCGGCCGGGAGGAAATCGAGCCCGAGCTGGTCGGCCAATTGCTGGAGCACGGGGAGGACCTCCGCGCCGCTGGGAATGTACCACGTGCCGGCCGGATGGGTCTTGCCCGCGGCCTCGAATGGCTGCCGGAGGCGCTGGACGCGGAATCGCTTGCCGAGCAGCCGGTTGACGGCGAGGAACGAATCGTTGGCGGCGCGGTCGAGCAGGAACCCGGCGGCCGATTCGGGCTTCGGCACGGCGCCGGCCGGCGGTTTGGCCAGCCCTTCGATCGGCGTAAACGGTCCGGAAAAACCATCCAGCAGGCGATCGAACACGACGCCCATTTGATAAGCAAGGGTCCAGCCGGCATTGTCATAAGGAGGCGTCGGAGGCCCGCCCGGATACGGAATGTCGTGGGGGTGATCCTGGGGCTCGAACAGGTCGAGGACGTGCGGGCGGAAGGCCTGGGCGGTGCGGACGACGTACGAGCCTTCCGGATAGGTCTTGCCGGCGACTTCGAACGCCGCGCTTGCGCGCTCGACGGTCACCCCGGTCTTGATCAAGGCGTTGACGAACTTGGTGGCCGTGGGAAAGTCCGGCTGGTCCGAAGGGAGGATGTAGCCGCGCGGGTCGCGCTCGGCCGGGCTGTGGAGGACGTCGGCGAAGACCTCCGGCTTCTTGGCCGCGGCTTGGTCCTTGGCCTTGGACGCATCCCCCTCGGGCCTGGCTTCCGCGCCCGAGTCGCCCTGTTTTTGTTTCTGCTCTGCAAGTGCCCGCTGCGCCGCTTCGATCCGGCGCGGCCGCATCGTCCAGTGGTCGCTGCTGCCGCGGTCGATCGAGTTCTTGCCCATCCGGTAGGCATTCATGAGGAATTGCTCGCGGTGGCGGGAGGCGACGTCGATGACGGCCCAATTGGCCGTCAGCGCGTAGTCCACGGACTGGCGGAAGTGCCATGCCTGCGGCGCGATGGGAAACGGCAGATTTCCGGAGGGGAGCTGCCTGTCGACTTGCAGCGAGATCCGCATCGGCGTCGGATGGCCGATGGTTTCGGTGAGCAGGCCGATCATGTTGTGGAAATAACCGACCGTGCGGAGGCCGCCGTTCCACCATGTCGAGTAATTTGCCCCGCCGCGCATGGTGACCCCCGGCTTTCCTTCGGCGGCGAAGCGGTTGTGCATTGCCGCGCCGACCAGGTCGATCCCCAGGGGGACGAGGGGGTCGAGATTGTAGTTGAAGGGATCGCGAAACGGCGGGGCGAACATCACGGTGCCGGCGGGGCCCGACTGGTGGTGGTTGTAGATGATCTGGGGGAACCACTGGTGAAAGAAGACGCGGCAGACCGCCTCGGTCTCCTTCTGCGTGACCATGATGAAGTCGCGGTTGTTGTCATGCCCGATGTATTTCTGATAGAGGCGGGGAAGCCCGCTCAGCGACCGCTTCTTGGGCTCCGGCTCGCGCATGTACCAGTCGGCCACCAGCTCGAGGCCGTCCGGGTTGGGGCAACAGCAGAGGACGACCACATCGCGGAGGAAACGCTGCATCTCCTCGTCGTCGCGGCTGACCATCTGGTAAACGGTCTCCATCAACTGCTGGGCGCCGAGGACCTCCGTGCCGTGCAGGCCTCCGTCGATCCAGACCACGGCCTTGCCTTCCGCGGCGAGTTTCTGGGCTTCTTCCTCGGCCAATCCCTCGGCCAGCGCCAGGCGGCGGGAAATCTCCTGGTAGCGGCCGAGCTTCTTGTGGTTCCTTGGCGCGGTGAGGATCGCCATGAGCATCTCGCGGCCTTCTTCCGACTCGCCGATCACCTCGACCTTGAGCCGGTCCGACTCCCGGTCGAGCTTGCGCCAATACGCGGAAAGCTGCTGGTAGTTGGCCAGGCAGTAGTCGTCGCCCAGTTGGAAACCGAATTCTTCCTTCGGCGAGGTGATCTTGGCCTTCTCGGCGGCCGGGGCGATTGCCGGCAGGCAGGCGAGGGTTGCAGCCAGCAGCACGATGTGGGATCGATGTCTGCGCGTCATCTGTGCAAAGCCTTTCACGGTGTTCGGCTGGCCGGCGCTGAGAATTGCGTCGAACCGGGCGGATCGACCGCCGGCGGTGATCTTCAAGAGCAGGCGGAGTATGGCCGAATCTGGAGAAACGGGGACACGTGTCTCCACTATAATTTGCCGCGCTGCGACGGGCAATCTTCTTCTTGCCGCCTGGCGAGCAAGGCCAATTGGTCGGCCTCCGGTTGCTGGACGACGAGCCGGCGGATGGCCGTGGCGCGGCCGGTGGCGGGGTCGACGTCGACAAGCGTGCCGTGAATCCGGACGTCGCCGGTGGCGACCTCGAAATGGGTGGGCCGGAAGGTGAGCGTGGTCTCGAGAACCCGGTCGATGCGCCGGCCGAGGATGCTATCGCAGGGGCCGGTCATGCCCACGTCGCACTGGAAGGCCGTGCCGCCGGGGAGAATCTGCTCGTCGGCGGTGGGCACGTGCGTATGGGTCCCGAGGACCGCCGAGACGCGGCCGTCGAGGTGGCGGCCCATGACCTGCATGTCGCTGGTTGCCTCGGCGTGGAAGTCGAGCAGGATCACGCGGATGTCGCGCGGGAAGAGTCTGAGCACGCGGTCGGCCGCTCGGAAGGGGCAGTCGACTGGGTGCATGAAGACCCGCCCGAGGAGGCTGAAGACGCCGACGCGGGTGCCGTCGGCCGCGGCGTGGACGGCCAACTCCGCGCCGGGGGCGGGCGGCGGGTAGTTGGCCGGTTTGACGATTCGGGCTTCGGTCTGGAGGATCGAGAAGACCTCGGGCCGGCGGTAGATGTGGTCGCCCATCGTGATGCAGTCGACGCCGGCGGAGATCAATTCGTGGTAGATGGCCGGGGTGATGCCGGAGCCGCCGGCGACGTTTTCGGCGTTGACGACGACGAAGTCGATGCTCTCGCGGATTCGCAGCCCGGCAAGGGCGCGGATGACGATTTGGCGTCCGGGTTTTCCGACCGTGTCGCCGATGAGGAGAATTCGCACGAGGGGCGGCCTTGTTTGCGGGGTGTCAGCGGGCGATTTCAGTGTAGCGGGTTTCGCGGAGGACGGTGACCTTGATTTCGCCGGGGTAGGTGAGCCGTTCTTCGAAGGCTTTGACGATGTCGCGGCAGACTTTGGCGGCCGACTCGTCGGAGGTTTCCTTGGCGCTGACGATGACTCGCAGTTCGCGGCCGGCCTGGATCGCGAAGGCCTGGTCGACGCCCGGAAATTCGGTGGCGATGTTTTCGAGTTCCTCCATCCGCTTGATGTACCGTTCGAGCGTTTCCCGCCGGGCGCCGGGCCGCGAGGCGCTACAGGCGTCGGCGGCGGCGACGAGAACCGTGTAGGGATTGTCGAGCCGGAGGTCGTCGTGGTGGCCGGCCGCGGCGTGGAGTACGGCGTCCTTTTCGCCGTAGCGCCGGAGCAGGTCGGCGCCGATCTTGGGATGCCCCCCCTCGACCTCGTGGTCGGCGGCCTTGCCGATGTCGTGCAGCAGGCCGCAGCGGCGGGCGAGTTTGCCGTCGAGCCCGATTTCCTCGGCCATCATACCGGCCAGAAAAGCGACCTCGACGCTATGGCGCAGCACGTTCTGGCTGTAGCTGGTGCGGAAGTGGAGGCGGCCCAGCAGGTGGATGATCCGCTCGTGGAGGTTGTGGACTTCGGCTTCCTGGGCGGCTTCCTGGCCGACCTTCTGGATGTGCCGCTCGAGCTCCTTCTGGGTGTCGCTGACGATCTCTTCGATTCGCGACGGGTGGATGCGGCCATCGGCGATCAGGCGGTTGAGCGCGAGCCGCGCGACCTCGCGGCGGATCATGTCGAACGCGCTGACGATGACCACGCCCGGCGTGTCGTCGATGATCACGTCGACGCCGGTGGCTTTTTCGAACGCGCGGATGTTCCGCCCTTCGCGGCCGATGATCCGCCCCTTCATTTCGTCGTTGGGGATGTCGACGGTGCTCGTGGTGGTCTCGGCGGTGTGCGCCGCGGCGTAGCGCTGGAGGCTAGTGAGCATCACCTCGCGGGAGCGCTCCTCGCAGGTCTCGGCGAGCTGCTTCTCGTGGCGGAGGATGACGGCGCCGGCCTCCTGCTTCAACTGCTGCTCGAGGATTGCCAGCAGCCGGTTTGTCGCTTCCTCGCGGCTCAGCCCGCTCAATTCGTGGAGGGTCTGGCGGTGCAGATCGAGGAGTTTGGATAGTTCCTCGTTGCGTTTTTCGGTGTCCTGGATTTTTTCGGTGAGCTTGCGTTGCGTTCCCTCGACGATTCTCTCCTGCTTGCGGAGGTGGTCGGATTGCTGTTCGAGGGCATCCTGGCGTTTGTCGAGACCGCGCTGGCGCTCGTGGAGTTCTTCGCGCAGGCGAGCCAGTTCGCGTTCGCCCTCCGCCTTGCGCTGGATTTCGATCTCCTTGAGCTCCAGCTCAAATTCCCGGCGTCGATTCTCCAATTCCTGCCTGGCCTGGGCGATGATCCGGCGGGCCTCGCTTTCGGCGTCCCGCCGGCGGAGATGGTCGAGCAGCTTGGTCAGCCCCAGCGTCATGCCGGAGGCCACGAGGCACAGCACGACGGCCAAGATGATATATCCTGAGTTCACGATCGGTTCCCTCGCATATGCTTCGAGAGCCTTCGTTCGCAAGCGGAGGGCGGCGAGGACTACCGTCCGCGCCTTCAGCCGTGCGATTGGCTCGAAGAATGCCGGCGGGGCCAGCAGTGGCGAGAGAGAACGGCAATCGAGCGGCAGGCTCGCGTCCGAGGCGGGCCTATCCCCAGCGACAAGGCTTGTTGCCGATGGAAGGGAGGAGGAGCCTGTCCAGGAAATTCCCTGACCGGAACAATCGTTCCAGAGCGGGACCGAAACACGGCGGGACCGCCTCATGGCGACCGGGGGGGGCGCCTGAGCTTTCCAAAACATGACCGATCGTCAGCCACTCGCCCCGCTCTTCCCCGCAGGGATGCGAAGCGGCACGCCGGCCCGCCAGGCAATCGCAACTCCGCACGGGGGCTGGTTCAAGACACGCCGCTATCGCGTCGGCGGGTCCGAACACGCGCAAAATCACGCGGAGGCACAGCAAGAACAGGTCCATCAACGAGCCCGTTTGCGGCAGCTGGGTCGGGGGTGAAGACAGGTCGTTAACTGGCAACTACAAATCAACTGGTAATCTACTTCGGAACCGTCCCCTCATCGGCCCTGGTCGGGGCCACCGAAGGCACTCTCTTAATCATTTGAGTTCATGACCGGACCGAAACCAGCCACCAAGCGAAGAGACCGCCGGCCCCCAGAGAGCCGCACAGGATCAACGCCTGGAACCACGTTCAGTCCTTTGTCATAATACTTCCATCGTAATCCTATCAGAGTTTTGGCGTTTTGCAACCATCGCAATCCAGGCCTTGTCGGGATAAATCCGCTCCGACCTTTGAGTTAGGGCGATTGGTACGATCAGTCCGGTGGCGCGAGCGGATTTCTGCCTCGGGAGCGCCCCAGCGCTGCGGCGCGGCGAGTAGCGGAAAATGAGTTGCCAACGCTCCTGCCCCCAAAAAAGCCGGAGATACGGAAAAGAAGGCAAGGTTTGAGGTTCAATGGCCAAGGTTCAAGGTTCAATGGCCAAGAGTGGGTAACGCGGGGCCTCTGATTGGAGGCCCCCCGCTTTGAACCTTGGCCATTGAACCTTGATTCTTGATCCATGAGCGGGGCCGAAAAAGTAGAACTGAAGCCGAGTTATGCACACCCCCCACAAGGTGCCGATCATGCTGGCCGCAGCCTGGCCGCCTCGCCAGTGGGCGGATTTGACGGTGCTGGTGGCAGTTTCCGGCGGCGCGGACAGCGTGGCGATGCTGCGTGCGCTGGTTGCCGTGAAGCCCGCTGGGGATGGGCGGCTGGTGGTTGGCCACCTGAATCACCGCCTCAGGGAGGATGCGGACGCCGACGAGCGTTTTGTCGCCGAGTTGAGCGGCCGGCTCGGGCTGGAGTGCTGCTCTGGGCGGCTTGAGCCGGCTAGTCTCACCGAGGCGGGCAGGGGACTCGAAGCGGCCGCCAGGGAGGCAAGATATCGATTCCTCCGCACGACGGCCGAGCGGCTTGGCGCACGATACGTCGCTTGTGGGCACACGGCCGACGATCAGATCGAAACCGTCCTGCATCGAATTCTCCGCGGCACGGGGATTGCCGGGCTGGCCGGAATGCCCGCCGCGCGGCGCTTGAGCGAAGCGGTGACGCTCGTCCGGCCACTGCTGGGCGCGCGCCGCTCCGAGTTGCTCGAATACCTGGATCGGATTGGCCAGCCCTATCGGCAGGACCGATCGAACCTGGATCGGCGATTTACGAGGAATCGTCTGCGTCACGACCTCTTGCCCCACCTTGCCGAGCACTACAATCCGGCCGTTGGCGACGCCCTGCTGCGGCTTGCCCGGCTGGCCGGAGAAATCCAGGAGGTGGCCGCACGCAGGGTGGGGCAGCTCAAGCCGCGCGCGGTTGTCGAGGGCCGCGGCGTGATCCTCCTCCGCGAGCGCCTGGCGGGAGAGCCGGAATACGTCGTGCGGGAACTGATCAAGGCCGTCTGGCGCCGGCAAGGATGGCCGCAGCAGGCAATGGGGCTCGGCGAGTGGGACCTCCTGGTGCGGATGCTGTTCGGCGGGGAAGCCATTACCGGTGAGCGGGGGGAGAAACGCACGCTGCCGGGCGGCGTGCTGGCCGAGGTCGTCGAAGACGGCCTGAAGCTGGAGCGGCCCGCCCCCGGCCCGTAAGTCGGCCCACCGCGACGCGGCGATTGGCCGGCGATCGAATGCGGCGCTGGTGGGCCGGCGCTGGGGCTGGGGCGATTCTGACGTTGCCGGGGATGGCCAGCCGGATCGGCAATTCCGGGCTCGGTGGGCGATGGTCCGCTCTGGACCACCCTACCGGAGACTCGATCAGCTTTAGGACCGCCCCGTTGGGGCTGGCCGCGTTTTGCGAGGCTCGTGACCCAGGGTTGCGCAAGGCTC
>JAMOAF010001156.1 GCA_023621895.1 Planctomycetota bacterium | reverse complement strand
AAGTCCAATTCCGCAAGCTGTTCGTCGCCGACGACGAGTTCCACAACAAGTATCGCACGCCGACCTACGAGGACCGCGACAACTGGCTGGTCGGAAAGAGCTGGTATACCAAGGCGGAACAGCTCCATCGCCAGGGCGAAAGCATCGGCAACATGGGAGAGAACATCTTCTACGCCCGGCGACCGATGTGCCAGATGAACTACGCCAGGAACATCGAAAGCGACGGCGCCCATTTCGGCGAGCGGGCGAAACAGGATTGGGAGAAGGCCCATCGGGAATGGACCACGGAATTCGGAGCCATGCCGATCCGCACGACGTACCGCAAGGACGACGACAGCGGCGTGATCGAGATCGTCTTGAACGACTACGAGGGGCTCTCCACGGAAATCGACCGCTACGCCGAAGAGTTGAGCGCGATCCAGCCGGGACTCCACGAGGAGTTGTTCCTCAAGCGTTGGGCAAAGCTCGATCCCCAGGACAAGAACGCCTGGCGCTACCTGACCAGCAAAAATGTAAGCGCTCTGGGCGCCGAGAGCGTCGCCAAGTTGCTCGACCAGCACGAACCGGGGTGGCGGAGCACGGACATCGAACTGGTCCGCCCGCTGATCACCAGCCAGCAAGCGGCGGCCCTGGCGAAGCCCCAGGCGCTCCGCTCGGTGCGCGAGTCGGAATTGGCCGAGCAGGCCTCGACGACGATCGGGGAAGCCGCCTACCGGGCAAACGACGCCTTGAAGGTCAACATGGAAGACCTCGCCCGCCAGATGGAAGGCGAAAATCGGCGAAAGGCCTTCCAACTCGTCCAGAAGGCGGCGACGCTCGAAAAACAGCGCGGGATCATCGGCAATTACCGGCAGACGGTCAACTACGAGGAGTGGAAGTTCCGCGCGTGGTACGAACAGCTCCCCGAGGCCCTCGGCGCGCGCGAGTATGTCTTCAAGGGGCGCCAGGCTCTCAAGGACGCGCTGCTCCCCGAGGCGGCCGACCACTTCCGCCGAGGCCTGGAGGATTGGGGAAAACTGCTTGCCCGCGAGGACTGCCGGCGGTTGGCCGACGACCGCGACACGATCGACGATCTGAAGGAAGTCATCGGCAGCTACGTCTCACTGCTCAATCAGCGCGACGAACTCTTCCCGGAGGATTTTCCCCTGGCCGACTTTTACGGGCGGCTGGCCGCCTCCGATCCCGGCGGCGGGGTTGCCACGGCCCGCGAGGCCGCCGACTTCGCTGACAGCACCCTTGCCGGGGGCGATCCCGAGAAGGCAGCCGAGGCCTACCAGAGCGCGCTAAACTCGTGGAACCGCGCGCTCCAAGATTTCCCCGCCTTGGCCCTGATGATCAATCGCAACATCGGCAACGAAATGGTTGCCACGCTGGAAGGCTATTCGGCCGCGCTTGCGAAAGTCGGCAAGCGGCTCCCGCCCGACTTCCTGCTCGCCGAATTCCTCGGCCTGCAATTGACGCACGCCCCGGAGACCGTCGAGGCGCGGCGGCAGCAAAGGTTGGCCGCCGAGCAACTCCGCAACAGCGTGTACCCGGCCGCCGAGGAACTCCTGGAGAAGGCCATCGCGGCGTGGCGCGGATTGATCGACCGCTTCCCCAGCGTGTCTAACGGCGGAGATCCGGCCATCGCAGCGGAGATTGCCGAAACGATCAACCTCTACCGCAAGGTGCTCGAACTCCGCGGCAAGGAGTTTCCCAAGGATTTCAAGCTACAGGATTTTGTCGGCAAGCAGCAAAAGCAGGCCTGATCGGGCGCGCCTTGCGCGCGCGAAACTCAATTGACCCGCGGTCCGCGCGGAAGCCGGCCGGCTACTGCTCGTCGAGCAGCTCGACGGCCGCGAACTTCTGGCCTTCGAGCATGGCCAGGCTCGCGCCGCCGCCGGTGCTCACATGAGAAACCTTGTCGGCGAAGCCGAGTTGGCCGATCGCCGCCGCGCTGTCGCCGCCGCCGATGATGCTGATCGCGTCGCTGTCGGCGATCGCCTGGGCGACGGCCTTCGTGCCCGCGTCGAACGGCGGAGTCTCGAATACGCCCATCGGCCCGTTCCAGACCACGGTCTTGGCCGTCTTGACCAGTTGGGCGTACATCTCGGCGGTCTTCGGGCCGATGTCCAGCCCCTCGAACCCGTCGGGAATCTCGCCGGTCTTGACGATCCTCTTTTCCGCGGCCGCCGCATCGTCGGCGGTTTTGGGGAAGCGGTCGGCGCAGTGCGTGTCGACCGGCAGGACCAGCTTGTCGCCACCCGAGGCCAGCAGCTCCTTGGCCAATTCGACCTTGTCGGTCTCGACCAGGCTGCCGCCGACCTTGCCGCCCTGGGCCAGCGAGAATGTATAGGCCATCGCGCCGCCGATCAGCACCTTGTCGCAGATGCCCAGCAAGTTCTTGATCACTTGAATCTTGTCCGACACCTTCGCGCCGCCGAGAATCGCCACGAACGGCCGGGCCGGCTTGCTGATCGCGTCGGCCAGGTACTGAATCTCCTTGGCCACGAGGAATCCGGAGACCTTGGGCTTGCCGGCCATGGCTTCGGGCACGGCGACCATCGAGGCGTCGGTCCGGTGGCAGGTGCCGAAGGCGTCGTTGCAGTAGATGTCCGCCATCGCCGCCAGCGCGGCGGCGAACTGCCGATCGCCCTTCTTCTCGCCCTTGTTGAACCGCAGGTTTTCAAGCACGAGCACGCCGCCGGCTTCCAGCGCCGCCGCCTTCGCCTTGGCGTCGTCGCCAACCGTGTCGGCCGCGAAGGCAACCGGCTTGCCGAGCAATTCTCCAAGCGTCACGGCGGCCGGCTTCATGCTGTACTTCGCGTCGCCCGGACCGCCTTCCGGACGCCCCAGGTGGCTCATCAGGATCAACTTGCCGCCACGGTCGATGACCGATTTGATCGACGGCAGCGCCATGCGGATTCGCCGGTCATCGGTCACGTTGAGGTCCGCGTCGAGCGGCACGTTGAAATCCACCCGCATCAAGACGGTCTTGCCGGTCACGTTCACGTCTGCAATGGTTTTCTTTGCCATGATGTTCCTCGTCTCCTCAAGTCTTTCGCGGGGCAGCCAACCAGCCACGAACCGCTGAGTTTACCGGCTGAAAAGCATCCTGGGAAGTCCTTGCGCTCGCCGATTCAATCCCCTTGCCGCGTCAAGTCGATGATCCAGGCGGAGGGTACACATGCTTCGACAACCCGCCGCGCAAGGTTCACCCAGGCCTGGCAGCGGTCGAGGACCGCGCTGTCGGCGGTCGCCACGATCTCGGACGACGCGGCGAGGATCGGGTCGGGATCCGCGACCAGGTCCACGCTCCACGGCCACCCCTGCTGGCCGGCTACACCGAGTATCATCTGCTTCAGACGCCCGCTGTTCGAAACCGGCTGGTCCAAGAACCAGCGGCAGCCGGCGGGGCGCAGGCCGGCGAGCGTGCGGCCGATGCATTCCAGCGCCGGCCGGGTCTCCGTCACCTTGCGGAAGCTCCCGTGCATGCTGGCCATGTCGCGCATCGCCCCTTCGCGCCCCACGAGCACCACCGCGCCGGCAAGCGCTGCCTCGACCGTCGTCAGCAGGTTGTACCCGTCGATCCATATCTCGCGCCCCTTGACCTCCTCGGGATCGACGCAGGCGGCGCGCCGCCGGTCGCGGACCTGGTCGGAGCAGACGCTCCGGGCGACGGCCGCCCGCTGCCGCGCCGCCAGCTCGAATCGATCGCCGACGAGTTTCAGCGAGGACTTGGGAGGATAGCCGCGGCTGAGAAGCCAGACCAGGTCGGCGGCCGCCTCGCGAATTACGGGAAGCCGCTCGCCGGCGAACAGTCCGCCGTCTTCCGGATGAGGCCCGCGATGGATTCGGCGGTCCGGCATCGAACACACAGACAAAGGAGGATTCACGGATGGCAGGCGCTCGGGGCCCGCCCACAGAATAGGCGTTTCCCGCGATGCCGGCAAGCGGCCCCCAACCGCGAGCCGGCTGGCCAGTTCGACAATTGGCGGCTTTCTTTTCCCGGCTGGCCGGCCGCCATTGCCAGCGGCGCCAGCCCGATGCCCGAGGTCAGCCCGGCGTTTTTCGGCCCTGCTCGTCCAGTTCGAGCGACCACCCGTCGCAGGTGTCTCTTTCATGCGAGTCTTCACCTCAGCAGGACTCGGATCACCGAGTGCAGCCGCAACAACGGGCCGCTCGGCGGTGGCGGGGCTTCGAGGGCCGAGCGGCACAGACAATCGGAATCAGGCATGGCCAAATCGGCCGATCCGATTGCCTGCTGGGCGAAGAAGTTGGCCAGGTTCGGGGCGCCGTCCGGTTCGGGTGGGACGAACGCACATCGCGGGTCCTCGCAGGCGCCCTGCTGCTCGTGAGACTCGCCTGCGGGCGGTTCGTCTGCGTGGTGCGGTGCAGGCACGGAAGTGGGGGCAGAGGCAGCGTTTGCGCGAAAAGACTCGCCCCGCTCCCCTTTGACGTATACGATGCTTGGTGGATTCGATTGGCGATGATTTTGCCGCCCGTAAAGAATCGAACAACCTCCTGCAACATGGCAAACGGCGACCTTTGATGGTCTTTCGCCCCGCTTCCCATCCGATCCACGTGGCGATGGTCGCGTGGATTCTGTCAAACCAGGCCGCCTTGGCCGAGACGCCGGAATACTTTCGCCGGCTGATCGACGAGGCCGGCGTGAGCTTCGCGTTCTACGACCCCGTTCAAGAGCCGAGGGTTCACCGCGGGTACACGGCATTCCGGCTCGACATGTCGTACGAGGCCTCGTTCCAGTTTCGGTGGGAAGACGGGGCGGCGGGCAGAAACGTGACAATCCAGACGCACATCGGCAATATTCGATACAGTCTCAGCAATCGGGTCGAACTACCCCAGTACTTGGACAAGAACGACCGGTGGAACGATTCGCTCGTCCGGCACGAGTTCGACCACGTGGCAATGACGGTCGACCCGCGTGTGCGGATGCTGTTCGAGCATCTTTGCCGGAAAGTGGCGCCGATCAGCCGGCGTCTGCCGCTCGCCTCGCCAATCAACGACGCCGTGGTGAAGGCGATCATCCGCGAGGAGGTCGAACGGCGATGCAATGCGGTCATCGATCTGCTGATCGCCAACGAGCACGCGCTGGATGTTGCCACGGGCCACGGTTCCCGCCAGCTCGCCGACCGGGCGGCTTACTTCCGCGCGCTGTTGCTGGAACCGAACCTCCAGCAGCACAATTTCCCCTACCTGGTCGAGGTCAACGACTTGCTGCAAACCAAGGCATATCAAGAAGCTCCTTTGCCTTATCAATAAGGGGCCACCCATAAACTAAGAAGGGGCCACCCACGGATTGTGAGAACACGCGCCGGACGGCCTTTTATGGGTGGCCCCTAATGTCTTATGGGCGGCCCTTCATGGGCGGCGACCCGGCGCCTGGTGCGGCAACGAAGAAATGATCGCTCGCGATCCAGGCTCAGGCCGAGGAAAGCCTCCCCAGCGCCAGAAGCGTGTTTTTCGCCGGCAGGCTGAACGGCGCGGAGAAATGATAGAACTGGCCCTGCTCCTGGCCGTCCTCGACGAGCGCCGTCGGTTGCTCGACGATAAAGTCGGCAAAGTGGGGGGCATTGAACGCCACGAAAGCGACGCCCAGGCAGGCAATCTGCGGGTCGAACGTTTTTTGTAGATCCGGGTAGGCGACCGGTCCAGTGTCGACCTGGTACATGTTCTTATCGAGGCTGATGTTCATCGTCTTCGAAGGGCACTCGATAACCGCCCGCAGCCCCATCTGTTCATTGCGGATTTCGGTCTGGGTGACAATCGCTAGTCCCGCGGCGGTGGCGTCGCGGATCGCCTCAAACGTCTCGAGCCGGGTGGTCTCCGCCGCGTCATGGAGAAGCAACCGCGGCTCTCCCCACATTTCTTCGGCCTTGCGGATCGTGCGGTAGCGGTCGCTGAGCCTCGCCGGACGGCGGAAGACAAGCCAGTAGCCGCCGCCGAGGATCGGCAAGAAATCGTAGTTGTCGGCCAGGAAAAGGTCCTTTTCGCCGAACGTGTTTTCGCTCTTGCAGGAAGCGCACTGGTAGTAGCTGGTCGCCGTGCCAGCCTTGTCGTCGAAGATCGTCGTGCGGCTCTCCACCCAGAATCGAACGTTGTTGAACGCTGCCGTTCCGCAGATGAACGACCGGCCATAGTCAAGGCACTTGATCTCCGTTTCGCCCGGACCGGAGGCCGCGGCCATTCGCCTGGCGGCCAGGCATGATCCGGCCAATGCCGCCGCGCCGGTCCGCAGGAATGCTCGTCGTGTGCGAATCATGGTTCGGGCTCCATAAAAAGGCGCTGACGACCACTTACTCGGGCCAATCCCGGCTAGAAGCTACGGCGGCAAGCCTAACCCGGTTGTCGACGGCAGTCAAGGAACAGCCCGAATTAAGGGCCACCCATACATTACGGCAAAACACACACGATGGCCAATCTATGGGTGGCCCCTAATGCTAACGCAAAAATGCTCCCGGCTTGGGGCTCTCGACGGCCAGCTCCCCGATTCCCAGCCAGCGCCGCACTGCTTCGGCCAGCACTTTCTGCTCCAGAGCCAACCGCCACTTCTTGGCCAAGTTCAGCCGGAACAAGACGGCCACGGCAACGAAACGCGCGAGGAGGCCGGGCAGCACGGTGGCCGACTTTTCCAGGGTGTAGCTGACCGTCGGGTCCGGGACCGAAACCTGCTCCAGCCGCCTCAAGAGCTGACCCCGGTTCCGACCTCCAGGTCAGCGTTGCTCTCACGGATGTTTCAGTCCGTGGCGACGGTCCGGCCGCTGCGTGCCGCCTCGATGATGGCCTCGGTGACGCGCAGGTTCTGTAGCCCGTCGCGCGCCGTCACCACCGGTTGGGCTTCACCCCGGATCACGGCGCAGAAGTGGTCGAGCTGCCGCTCCAACGGCGAGGCCTGCTCAACGTCCACCACGCTCGCCTGGAACGGCTTCCACCACGAATGGCCCTCGGGCCGGGCGTAGGTCTTCAACCGCATCGTCGGCACGCCCAGCGAGCCGTCCGTGCCGGCGATCACGTAACAGTCTTCGTCGCGGCAGGTGGCATAGCTGGGATTCTCCCGCGACGTCTGCTCCCAGCTCTTCGGCGAAGCGGCCGTGTCCGAGAGAAGAAACGTACCCAGTGCCCCGTTGACAAAACGCAGATTGATCGCGGCGGTGTCTTCCACCGGAAACCCGCGGGCGGCACTGGACGTGAACGCCTGCACACCGGCAATCTCGCCGCAGATGGTGCGCAGGCTGTCGATTTCGTGGATCAGATTGATGAGGATCGGGCCGCCGCCCGGCTGGCGGCGCCAGGGCGCCTCGTCGAAATAGCCGTCCGGCTTGTAGAACAAGGCGCTCCCCTCGACCGCGACGAGGCGACCCAGGGTCCCTTGTTGCACGACTTGTCGCGCCCGCGCCACGATCGGATTGTGTCGCCGGTGGTGTCCGACCAGGATCTTTGCTCCCGCTTGCTCAGCCGCTTCGCACAGGCGCCGCCCCGCCGCCAGCGTATGGGTAATCGGCTTCTCAACCAAGGCGGGAACCCCGGCCCTGATACAGGCGAGCCCGTTCTCCATGTGAACCGCGTTGGGGGTCGCGAGGATGACTCCGTCAGGGCATCCGGCGTTGAACAACTCCTCGAGCGACCGGTAGAGCCGGACGCCAACGCGCTCGGCGATCGCCACCGCGCGGGGCGCCGGATCCACGATCGCCGACAGCTCGCACGACGCGTTGGCTTCAACCAGTTCCATGTGGCGGCGCCCCATCAGGCCCGTGCCGGCAACGGCGATCTGGAGTCTGGTCATCCGTTTTCCTCCGCGATTCAATCACCGATACCCGATGCGCCTCCCTACGCGCCAAGATACAACGCCGCGCGAAGGCCGGCAAGTTGGGCACCCGATGGCAGACCGATCGCTGGCGGCTTGCAAAATGGGGCAACACCGATGAGACTACTCCCTATCGACGTCGACCCTCTTCCATGTCGCGAGGTGCCAATGAACAGGGCCCAGCCGGAGACCGTGCTTGCAGAATACGGGTCGCGGGTCCCCCGGCCAGCAGGTTACTATCGTTGGGTGATTTGTGGACTGCTGTTCGCAGCCACGGTGGTGAACTATACGGATCGGCAGGTACTGGGCATCCTCGCTGACACGTTGCAGGAGAGCATCGGCTGGTCGGAGAAGGAATACGGATTCGTGGTGGCGGCCTTCAGCGCCGCCTACGCGATTGCCCAGATGTTGTGGGGCGCGGTCGTCGATCGTGGTGGACTCCGGCTGGGTTATTCGCTTGCCGTCGCGCTCTGGAGCCTGGCGGCCATGGCCCATGCCCTGGCCCGCAGCGCGTTTGGCTTCGGGGTGGCGCGGTTCGGACTGGGACTGAGCGAGGCGGGCAATTTTCCGGCCGCCGTCAAGACCGTGGCCGAATGGTTTCCGCGCCGCGAGCGGGCCCTGGCCGTGGGCCTGTTCAACGCGGGAACCAATGTGGGCGCGATCGTTGCACCCTTGTTGGTGCCCTGGCTAGCCCTGACGTGGGGATGGCAGTCGGCGTTCCTGATAACGGGCGGACTGGGCTTATTCTGGCTCGTGCTGTGGCTGTTGCTATACGCCCCGCCAGAACACCATCCGCGCGTATCGCCCGAAGAACTCGCCTACATCCAGCAAGACCCGCCGGAAACCGACGTCAGGGTCCCGTGGGCTACGCTCATCCGGCATCGGCAGACTTGGGCCTTCCTCCTGGCGAAGGCCATCACCGACCCGGTGTGGTGGTTCTATCTGTTCTGGCTGCCCAAATTCCTCAACGCCGAGCATGGGATCGAACTCAGCCAGGTGGCCTTGCCGCTGATCGTGGTCTACCTGGCAGCCGACTGCGGCAGCATCGGCGGAGGGTGGCTGTCGGGTTACTTCCTGAGACGCGGCTGGTCGGTCAATCGCGCTCGCAAGCTGGCAATGCTCCTCTGCGCGTTGTGCGTGTTGCCGATCATCGCGGCGCCGGGGATGACCAACGCATGGGCGGCAATATGCCTCGTCAGCCTGGCTACGGCCGCCCATCAGGGCTGGTCGACCAACCTGTTCACCACGACCTCGGACATGTTCCCTAAGAAGGTGCTAGCCTCCGTGGTGGGCATCGGCGGGTTCGCGGGGGCGACCGGTGGAATCGGATTTCAGGTCTTCACCGGTTGGTTCCTCGGTTACACGGACAAGTGGTACGCACCGCTATTCTGGCTCTGCAGTCTGGCGTATCTGCTGGCCCTCGGCGCCGTTCACCTGCTGGTTCCGCGTCTGGAACCGGCGAACCTCGAGGCATTCGAGAGAGTTGACCGCTAATACCTGCACAGTTCTTGATTGTGTCAAACAGCATTTCACATGGGAGAACACATGACTGCGCCAGATTCTCAATCGTCGCCGTTGGTCTTCATCCTGAATGGGCCGAACCTCGATCTGCTTGGCCAGCGCCAACCCGAACTCTACGGCCATGACACACTCCAGCAGGTCGAAGAGTTGTGCCAGCGGACG
>JAMOAF010000741.1 GCA_023621895.1 Planctomycetota bacterium | reverse complement strand
CGCAACCTGTCGTTCTCAACGCCGTCCCACTGTCCACGCAGAGGCCGCTCGATGAATCCCTCCTCCCAAGTCCGGCATCTGCGTTGGTGGCTTTGCGGACTGCTGTTCGTGGCCACGGCGATGAGCTTTTTGGACCGGCAGGTCCTCTCGGTGCTTGCGCCGGTGATCACCGAGCAGTTGGAGATGACCAACACCGAGTATTCCTACGTGACCACGGCGTTTCTTGTCAGCTACTCGGTTATGTTTTTGCTCGGCGGGCGGATGATGGACGTGTTGGGCACGCGGCTGGGCATGGCGCTGTCGGTGGGGTTCTGGTCGGTGGCGAGCGCCGCCCACGCGGTGGTGCAGAATGCGTTTCACCTGGGCGCCTGCCGGTTTCTTCTCGGCGTGGGCGAAGGCGGCTGTTTTCCCGGCGCGGCCAAGGGCGTGGCGGAGTGGTTCCCCCAGCGCGAGCGGGCGATGGCGATGGGGATCGCCATCGGAGGATCGGCCCTGGGCGCCGTCGTGGCCCCGCCGCTGACCGTCTGGCTGGCAGCGCTCGCGGGCTGGCGAGGCGTGTTCGTTGCGACCGGATTGATCGGCGCGGGATGGGTCGGCTTTTGGTGGCTGCTGTCTTCCCAGGCCGAGACCCTCGATTCCGAATCGCAACCGGCCGCGGTCGGGGAGACGGAAACGGGGCATGTGCCGCTCTCGGACCTCTTGGGGCGCGTGGAAACGTGGGGCCTGGCCCTGATGCGGTTCATCGTCGATCCGGTGTTCTACTTCTACATGTTCTGGATACCCAAGTATCTCAGCCAGGAGCGCGGCGTGACGCTTGAGCAGATCGGCCAGGTGACCTGGATTCCGTTCCTCGCGCTGGGAATCTCGAATATTGCCGGCGGTTGGGTCTCTGACTGGATGATCCGCCGCGGCCTGCCGGCGCTGGCGGCGCGGCGCTGGATCATGGCGGGAGCGGCCGCGCTGACACTCTCCTCCAGCCTGGCCGGCCGGGTGCAGACTCTGGGGATGGCGATCACGATGATGTCGCTGCTGATGCTGGCGCACGGCTTCTGGATCACCAACTACGTCACGGTCATCAGCGAGCGGTTTCCCAAGGGCGCCGTCGGCACCGTGATGGGCATCACCGGCGCGGTGGGCGCGGTGGGCGGCATGCTGGCCAATACGGCGATCGGCTGGTGCGTTGACCGGTTTTCTTACGGGCCGGTCTGGATGGCCTCCGGCCTGATGTATCCACTGGCTTTCATGGTGCTGCTGGCGGCGATTGGCTCCAGAAACTCGGGCGCGGGAGGCGAAGGCCCAACCAGCGGCGAGGAATCATAGGCCCAGAGACCCCGAAAAACGCGATGAACTACTTTGCCCATGCTTTGCCGTTCCTCGACACGCCCACTGCTGCTGCTGCGCCGGACGATCGCCAAGCAGAGGGTTCCGATCGCTCGGAAGGCGCAATTGCCGCGTCGTCCGGCAGCGCCGGCCGCCGCAAGAATCGGGACGGCGCCCCGGACCGGCTCTGCGCTTGGTATTTTGCTGCCGCGACGGGGATCCCCGACTGGCTGACGGTCGTCGACCGGAAGGTTCGCGTGCGGCGGAAACACGTCGAGCCGTTTTTGGCGGACGCGCGGCCGGAGGTGGCGGCGATTGCGGGCGGGATTCTTCAGCATCTTCGCGACGATGCGCGGTTTCACGGGACGCGCGCATTTGGCGAACTCTCGCTGGAGCTGACGCTTCTGGCTCGCGACCATCTGGAGGCCGATTCCGGTTTCCGCCCCAACTTTCTCGGCCATTTGCTCGTCGAAGTGCTCCTCGACGCGGCCCTGATCGCCGATCATCCGGGCCGGCTGGACGCCTACTACGCCGTGTTTGAAAAGGTCGATCCGGCGGTGATCGAGGCGGCGGTCAACGAAATGGCCCCCCGGCGGACCGAGCGATTGGCGTGGATGATCGACCGGTTTCGCGAGACGCGGATCTTGTCGGACTACGCCGAGGATGCCAAACTGTTCGTACGCTTGAATCAGGTGATGCGGCGGGCGGGCCTGGCCGAGTTGCCGGACCGGTTGCGCCGCATCCTGCCCGAGGCGCGCCGGAAGGTCGCCCTTCGCAAGACCGAGCTGCTCGACGGAATCCCGGTTGGAAGGTCGAGTCAGCCGCTCGCCGGAGGCGCGAGCCTTGACAAGGCTCGAGGTTCAATTCCCAATTGCCAAGAGTGAACAAGGTCCGGCACGCGGCGCCAGAACACGGACTTCCGCAGCCGGGGCCTTTTGACGATTGGATTTTGAGTCTTGCCCCTCGGTTGGGCGCTGCGGGGCACAGAGTGCCACCGTACCCGAGCGGTATCAGCCATCCCCCTGTTCCCGAAGGAGAAAATGCAATGCAATTTGGATTCAACCTGCTGATGTGGACGGACACGCTCAACGATGCCGCTCTGCCCCATTTGGACCGGATGAAGGCGATTGGCTTCGACGTTGTCGAAGTGCCCGTGTTCGATCTGGACAACATGGCCAACTACGAGAAGTGGGGCAAGCGGTTCGACGAGTTGGGGCTGGTCCGCACGGGGACGGCGGTCCGCGGCGCGGCGGAGAACATGATCAGTTCGGATGGAGCGATTCGCAAGGCGGGCATCGAGGCCAACAAGAGGAATTTGGATTGCTGCGCTGCTTTGGGCTGCAAGACGATGGCTGGGCCGTTTCACTCGGCGCTTGGCGAGTTCAGCGGCCAGGGGGCGACGAAGGACGAGTGGAAGTGGGGCGTGGAGGGGATGCGGGAAGTCGCCGAGCACGCCGACAAGGTTGGCGTGAAGTTGGGGCTGGAGTATCTCAACCGGTTCGAGTGCTACTTTCTGAACACGGCGGCTGACGGGGCCAGGTTCGTCAAGGAAGTGAACCATCCGGCCTGCGGCATGATGTACGACACGTTCCACGCCCATATCGAGGAGAAGAACATTCCCGAGGCGATCCGCGCCCTGAAGGACTGCCTTGTGCACGTGCAAATTTCGTAAAACGACCGCAGCACGCCCGGCTCGGGCAACGTCCGCTGGGAGGAGAATTTCGACACGCTCAAGGAGATCGGCTACGACGGGATCATGGTCGTCGAAGCCTTCGGTCTGGCTCTGAAGAAGCTCGTTGCCGCCACGAAGATCTGGCGGAAGATGTACCAGTCCGAAGAGCAACTCGCCGCCGACGCCCTGGCATTCATGAAGCGAGAGGTGGCCAAACGCTGGTAGGCGCGGCGGCGAAGTCGGAATATCCTGGATATTGATCCCAAGACGACAGGCAACACTCCCCACGCCTGAAGATGCCTTGAATTGCCGATCCTCCGGGATAGGCTCTGAATAGTTGTTTTTTGCGGCACCGAACCGGCGGGTGCCGGGCTGCGTAGTGCAAGTGCGTGTCGGGCAAGAGGGGTGATGTTGCGCCCCCGCCTAGCAACTGCGGATTCATCCGCCCCCCTTGGGTGGGTTGTTTTACCCCCTTGCGACGAGGTGCCGTCGTACGATGTTAGAACTCAGGCAAGTAACCAAGTCTTTCACTTTGCCCGACGGCTCGCCGCTGGACGTGCTCGACATCGAGCACTTCGACGCCAAGGCTGGCGAGCAGGTCGTGATTGTCGGCCAGAGCGGATGTGGCAAGACCACGCTACTGCACGTGATCGCCGGAATCTGCCGGCCCGATGCGGGCCGCGTCCTCATCGACGGCTGGGATATCCCGGTCCTCTCCGAAGCGGATCGGGATCAGTTCCGGGCGGCAAAGATCGGCTACGTGTTCCAGACATTCAACCTGCTGCCGGCCTTTTCCGCGCTGGAAAACGTAATGATCGGCATGACCTTCGCCGACGGCCGCGCCGACCGCGATCGGGCGAAGATGCTGCTCGAGCGTGTCGGGTTGAGCCACCGGCTGACGCACAAGCCCTCGCAGCTCTCCGTCGGCGAGCAGCAGCGCGTGGCGGTTGCCCGGGCGATGGCCAACCGGCCCAAGGTCCTCCTGGCCGACGAACCGACCGCCAACATCGACACCGGCAACCAGCAGCAGGTCATCGACATGCTCCGCGGCGCCTGCGAGGTTGAGAACGTGGTGCTGTTGCTGGTCACCCACTCGCCCGAGGTGGCCAGGCAGTTCGATCGGGTCGAACGGCTGGAAGAAATCAACCGTGTGCTGGTGAAGCGATCATGAGTCTCTGGAAAATCGCCCTTCGAAGCCTACAGTACCGCCGCCTGGCCTCCGGTTTGACCGCGCTGTCGATCTCCCTGGGCGTCGCCCTGGTAGTCGGCGTGATGGTGATTCACGCCGTGGTCGATCAATCGTTCAAACGCAGCGCCCAGGGCTACGACCTGATTGTCGGCGCGAAAGGGAGCCGCCTCGAACTGGTGCTCAGCACGGTCTACTATCTCGGCAAGCCGATCGGCATGGTGCCTTACGACTACTTTCTGGAGTTGACCGAAGGGCGGTTCGCGCCGGAAGTCGATCTGGCCGTGCCTTGCTGCCTTGGCGACAACTACCAGGGATATCGCGTTGTCGGCACGACGCCCGACATGTTCAACGAACTGGAATACCGGGGCGGCGAAAAATATCGATTCCGAGAAGGGGAGAATTTCGGCTGGGGAGAATACTATGATGCCGTGATCGGCGCGACCGTCGCGCGAAAGACAGGGCTCAAGGTCGGCGACACGTTCCAGCCGGGACACGGCGAGACGCCCGAACAGGGAGAGAAACACAAGCCCTTCACCGTGGTCGGAATTCTCGCGCCGACCGGAACACCCAACGACCGCGCCCTGTTCGTCAACATCGAGGGGTTTTGGGAAATCCACGCGCACGGGCATTATGACCAGGAGAAGCCCGCCGAGGGCTCGGAGGCCAAGCACGGGACGGAAGAGCACGGGGCTGAAAAACACGCGACTGAAGAGCACGCAGCCGAAGCGGCGAGCGAGTCGGGTGCGGCGGACTCGGGCGACAAAGACCATTCCCACGCCGTGGCCGGAGATGCCAATTCCCACGCGGCGCACCCCCACGCCCAGGGGGATGGCCATATGGAACGCCACGTCACGGCGATCCTGGTCCGCACGAACACCAAGCGGATGACGCGGGCAATGGCCCTGCCCAAGATCATCAACCAGGAGGCGGATGCCCAAGCAGTCATGCCGGCCGAAGAGGTCACGCGCCTGTTTGAAGGCATCGTGGGCAACATCCAGAAGGTCCTGTTGGTCTTCGCCGTCCTGATCGTGATCGTGGCGGGCATCGGCATGATGGTCAGCATCTACAACTCGATGAGCGAGCGGAGGCACGAAATTGCCGTGATGCGGGCCCTTGGCGCACGGCGATTGACCGTGATGTCGATTATCCTGCTGGAATCGATCCTCCTCTCGCTCGGAGGCGGCGCCCTCGGGCTCCTGTTGGGCCATGGCCTGGTCGGGCTGCTGGCCCCGTCGATCATGGAGAACACGGGCGTGGTTGTCCATGCCCTACAGTTTCAACCGATCGAGTTGGTCCTGATTCCCGGCCTGATCGCGATGGCCTCGGTCGTCGGCTACCTGCCGGCGCTGATCGCCTACCGGACTGAAGTGGCCGATTCGCTGTCGGAGTGATCCACGCATGCCATCGGAATTCCGAGAACAACTCAAGGGAACCTACCACGACTACGAGAAGTACGAGAAGTACGGGCCCGACACGCCGGTGCTCTATCGTGCGATCAATCCCTTCTCGGTCGGTAGCGTCGTGATCGGATTGCTTTCCCCGGTGGCCTACTTCCACTGGGGGTTCTTGTTTATCCCCCTGCTGGGGATCGCGTTGGGCGTCGCCGGGTTAGTGAACCTGTCGCGGGTCGAAGGGGCGAAGCTCGGCGTATGGCTCTCTCTGGCCGGCATCGGGCTTTGCCTGGTGCTCGGGTTCGCCGTTTACGGTTTTTCCGTCTACGTCTATTACCACATGACGCCGCCCGGCTACCTCGCCATCGGCTACGAAACGCTGGAATCGAACGATCCGAACAACCCTTGGCCCGAGGCGGCGTATGCGTTGGAGGGCGAGCGGGTCTTCATGCGCGGCTACATGTACCCCACGCGGCAATCCTCCGCACTGAAGAGTTTTGTCATGTCGCGCGACAACGGCGTCTGCCAGTATTGCCTGCCGAACCCGAAAAAGACCGATCAAGTCTTTGTCGAGTTGGCCGAGGGACTGGAAGCCTCCTACACCACCCGGCTGATCGCCGTCGGCGGCAAGTTCTCGATGAAGCTCGAGGACCCGGACGAGAAGTACGGCGGCGTGGTCTACCACATCGAGGCCGATTACTTGCGGTAGGGCCCCGCCGGGTGTGTCAAGTGACGACGGCCAGAATCTCGCTCTCGTTCATGACGAGGAGCTCTTCCCCATCGATATTCACCTCCGTGCCGCCGTAGGGCGTGAACAACACGCGATCCCCCTCGGTGACCTGGTGTGGCGCACGTGTGCCGTCCCCGAGCAACCGGCCATCGCCGACCGATAGGACGCGGCCCTGGCGGGGTTTCTCTCGTGCGGAATCGGGAAGAACAATCCCGCCGGTTGTGATCTCTTCGGCGTCAAGGCGTCGGATGACGACTTTCTCGCCCAAAGGCACCAGCTTCATTTTTGCGACACTCCGAAATAGTTCAGATTACCGCTTTGCCCTACTTCCGGGGGGCGGCGGACCTGGGGCCGCCGGCCCGCGGTTGGCTAGCGGCAAAAGCGAATTGTCCCACGCCGAAGGCGCGGAGGCAAGCCGACTCGCCGAGGCTGCCGCGGAAAGGAAAAAATCCAATCTTTCCGGAAAAAAACGCTTGATCGGCGCCGGCCTTTCGGTAGACTCAAGACGTAAGGGGATGCTATTGATATCCGCAGCCTGCCTTCCGCGCGCCGAATGGCTCCCCGAACGTGTCAAAACAAGGTCTTGGGTCCCCAATGCGGCCAGCCTGCGTGACCATGACCAGCCCAGCGCCGTCGAGCTTCCCGCAGGCTCCGGTGTTCGGCACCGATGATTTTGTCTGCCTTGTGTAGGGCGGTCTTTGGCTGGAACCAGTCGCGATCCAAGCGTGCGCGAGAGTCGGCATCGGTGTCGGCACAGCCGCTACTCATGATCCGAGGGGGGCTCGTGCTGATGACTCAGCCGATGTGAGAGTGACTCTCCCGGGTCCCGCCCCCGGGGTGTGCGCGCTTGGCGACTGTGGCAGGCTGGCCGCTCTTTTGACATGGAGCGTTTGCCAACGAACGCTCTTTCAGCGTGCCATCTCGAGCGGAATTAAGTCAGCGTGGCCAGGGCGATCAGGCAGATAGTCCAGGCCACGGCCAGCAGCGCGGCCCCGACGAGCAGCGGGCGATTGGGACGCGGCGGATTCGGTTCGCGAGCGGACAGCCAGGCGGGGACTACGTGTTCGTGCCGGCGAGAAGTGGCTTTCTTGCGGCTGCCCATTCATGTCTCCGTTCGGCAATCACCCGGGTGGAAAAAACCGTCGCCCCGGCAGCGGCTGCCGGGCTGGATCGCGATGCGCCAGACACCCCAGCATCCGGGAAAACACCCGCTAATCGACCGTGATCTTGAACTCCTCGTGAAACGCCGTCTCGAAGTCGTAGACGTCGTCGAAGTCTTCCCGCCGATCGTGGGGCGTCTTTCGCATGCGGCCGATCTTGATCATGTTGAAGACGATTTCGCCGAAATCACCCGTCTTGTGGACCCCCCAACTGTTGAGCACGGTCTTGGCCATCAGCCCAAATTGCTGGAGCGCGAACCGGCGAATCGCCTCGCAAAGCTCCTGCCCGGTCACGTGCCGCTGAGGGCCTTCCGCTTCGTCGTCTTCCTCCTCGATGCCGGCAACCGGTTCGCTGGCACATTCGGCGCCCATGCCCATCACCTCCTGGGCGTAGCTGAGCGCTTCGAAGACAAACATATACGCGTCCAGCCGGTAGCGGCGGTCCTGCTGAAGGAGTTGAGCGAGTTGCTGATTCGGGTCCATCATGGCAGCGAGTCTCTTCCAGTCGTCCTTGGGCAACCGGCCGGCGCGGATCGGCGGCATCCGCCGGCCGCGCTGCGTGAAACCTCACGGCGACCGGGACGGGGTCCTGCTTTTCTTCGGCCGATTGTCCGCCGCGCGCGCCGTAACCTCTTCGGCGCCAACTGATTTGCGCACCCGGTCCTCCAGTTCCACCACGAGCTGCCGAGCGAGAATCTCGTGGCCGATCACGCGGGCTTGTCCGTCGGGTGTTTCGACCGAGGCGCCGATCGGCGGCAATTCGGCCAGGATCGCTTCGTACGTGTCGTATTCATACCGCAGGCAGCACTTCAGGCGGCCGCAGCGGCCGGAGATCTTCGTCGGATCAAGCGTCGCCTTCTGCAATTTGGCCATCTTCATCGACACCGGAGGCATCGACACCAGGTGGTTGTTGCAGCATACCGGCTGGCCGCAGTCGCCGTAGTCGGCCATCAGCTTGGCCTCGTCCCGGACGCCGATCTGGCGCATTTCGATCCGCGTCTGAAACTCCCCCGCCAGCATCTTCACCAGCTCGCGGAAATCGACGCGCCCCTCCGCCAGGTAGTAGACAACGATCCGCTCGCCGCCGAAGATGTGCTCGACGTCAACAAGCCGCATTTCGAGAGCGAGTTGGCGGATGCAGCGCTGGCAGACTTCAAACTCCGCCTTCTCGTGATCGTGAATCCGTGCCAGCTCGTTCTCGTCCTCGGCCGTCATCTTGCGGAGTATTTGCCCCTCGTGCGACGCTTCGGGTTTCTCGGCCGCCGTTTCGGCGGTTTCACAGAGAATCACGCCCGATTCGAGCCCCCGGTCCGTGCGCACGATCACCCGGTCGCCCCGCGCGTAGGAATTCTTGCCCGCGGATGCGAAGTGGCGAAGAATCCGCATGGCACCGTACCGGACGACGTACTTGGACATGGCACGAGACTGAACCGGGGAAAGCGTCTGCGCCGGCGAAAAACTCCGTTGTGGCCAGGTTTTCGGCAAACCGGTCTGGAATGCCCGCCTCCCAGCATCGACCGCGCGCCCTCAACGAGCCACGAGAAACGAGCCGCGCGAGCGTTTGCCGCGTTCGCCTGTCTGGACGGATTGCGCCCCGCAGAACACCCAAGTATACCGCCCGCCCGCCGATCCGGAAAGCGAACTCTCCGGACAGGTTCGTTTTTCCGTGATAAGCCCTATTCCCGCAGTGCGGCTGGATGAAAAACAAGGGCTTGCACCCTTCGCACTCCTCTCGCGCCCCGCGGGGCGGCAGACGAAGAGGCTCCTAAAGGGTTATAATACAGGGCCGAGACAGAACCCTTTTGCAGGCGTTGGCCCCCAGAAAGAGGGCCAGAACACCTCGCGGTCGCTTTTGAAGAGGTTTTTCCCATGTCGACCTTCCCCGCCAGCGGCCGGCTCGCGCCAGCGGCCGCCACTTCGTTGCTCACCGCTGTTTCACTCTTGATCGCCCCAGCCTCCGCGGAAGACACGGCCGGCATCTACCAGAAGTGTCTGGACAGGGCGGTCGCGTTCCTCCAGTCGACCGGCCAGGCGCCCGACGGTTCCTATGCCGCCTATGCCGGTCCGGGTGTCACCGCCGTCGTGACGACGGGCCTGCTGAAGAATGGCTTCAGCCCGCAAGACCCTCTGGTCGCCAAGAGCCTCCGCTACTTGGAGGGATTCGTCCAGCCCGACGGCCGCGTCTCGCAGAAAGATTCGCTGTACGGCAACTACGAGACGAGCCTGGCGATCATGTGTTTTTCCGCCGCCAATCACGATCGGCGCTACGACGAGCTGCTGGCCAATGCCGAGCGCTACGTCAAAAAGCTCCAATGGGACGAGGACGAAGGCAAGCAGCTCGAGTCGTACGACTATGGCGGCGCGGGTTACGGAAAGCACGAGCGGCCGGACCTGTCGAACACCAGCTTTCTGATCGACGCCCTTGCCGCCAGGGGCAGAGGGGCGGAGGACGAAGCGATGCAGCGGGCGCTGATCTTCGTTTCGCGATGCCAGAACCTCGAAACGGAGTACAACACCACCCCGTTTGCCGCCAAGAACCCCGACGGCGGCTTCTATTACACTCCAGCCGCCGGTGGACTCAGCCAGGCCGGCGAAACACCTGCCGGCGGACTCCGCAGCTACGGCTCGATGACCTATGCCGGGCTGAAAAGCATGATCTATGCGGGCGTTGGCCGCGACGACCCACGCGTCAAGGCCGCCTTCGACTGGATCTCCAAGCACTATCGCCTCGATCAGAATCCGGGCATCGGCGATGCCGGGCTCTACTATTATTATCACACGTTCGCCAAGGCGCTCGACGCGATGCAGCTCGCCAGCCTCAAGGATGCCGCCGGCGTCGAACACGACTGGCGGGCGGACCTGCTCAAGGAGCTTGCGCGGCGCCAGAAAGACGATGGATCGTGGCTCAACGACAACTCCCGCTGGCTCGAGGGCGACCCAAGTCTCGTCACCGGCTACGCCCTGCTGGCGCTGTCTCATTGCCGACCCGGCAACAAGTAGGAGGCTCGCATGGAACTTTTCGAGGCGATCGGCAAACGCCACAGCTATCGCGGCCCGTTCACGGATGCGCCCGTGCCCGAGGAAGACTTGAGAAGAATCGTTCAGGCGGGCATCCAGGCGCCTTCCGGTAAGAATGAACAGACCACCTCATTCGTCATCCTCAATGACCCCGCTCTCGTCCGCCAGGCCGCCGAGATCATCAACCGGCCCGCCTGCCAGACGGCCCGCGCGATGATCGTCTGCGTCACCGATCCGCGGCCGACCTTTTACGGGCATTCGTTTCATGCCGAGGACTGCGCGGCGGCCGTCGAAAATATGCTCCTGGCAATCACCGCGCTGGGCTACGCCACCGTCTGGCTCGACGGCGTGCTCAGGCTGGACGACGTTGCCGACCGGCTCGCCGCCCTGCTCGGCGTGCCCAGCGGCAAGATCGTCCGCATCGTCCTGCCGCTGGGAGTCCCCGCGGAGGCCGTCGCGCAGAAGGAGAAACTCCCGTTTGAGACTCGGGCGTGGTTCAACCGCTACGGCGCCTGATTGGCGGCAATCGTTCACAGAGGCTCAACCGATCATCTCGTTCCCAAGCTCCGGCTTGGGAACGCGCGGTTGAAGCTCGCATACTGTAAAACGGCACCTGGATTGAAAACCATGGTCTGGAAGACAGGTTCCCAAGCTGGAGCTTGGGAACCAGGATAAAGGGGCTGGGGGCAGGTTCCCAAGCTGGAGCTTGGGAACCAGCGGAAGCCGGAGTCTGAGAACGAGGAGCGTCTGCATGCCGAACCCCCTCCCCCAGAATCACCGCCCGTGCATCGTGGCCTTGACCTGCTTGTTGGCTCTGGCCGCGCGGCCTGCCCCGGCGCAGACCGAGATCAATCGCCGCTACACCGAGACCTCGCTGGGGCCATTCCCGCCGGAGGCCCACGAGTCGGCCGTGCTCAGCCCCGACGGCCGCCACTTGGCCTACGTCGATTCCAGCGACGGCCAGCGCGTGGTTCTCGACGGCAAGCCCCAGCCGGTCTACAACCGCGTCACGGCGCTTCAGTTCAGCCCCGGCGGCGCGCAGCTCGCTTACGCGGCCCAGCGCGGCGAACGCTGGTGCATCGTGGCCGGCGGCCGCGAGTCGCCCGGCTACGAGCGGGTCGGCCCGCCCCAGTTCAGCCCCGACGGCGCCCGGCTGGCCTACGTCGCCCTGCTCGACGTCGGCAAGCGCGCGGTGGTGGTGGGCGGTCAGCCGGGACGGCCCTGCGACCTGGTTTCCGCCGGGCTGATCGAGTTCAGTCCCGACGGCGCCCGGATGGCCTACGGGGCGATGCGTGAAGCCAAGTGTTATCTGGTGGTCGACGGAGAGGAACTCGGCCCGTTCGACGACCTCGGCACCCGCACGGGCTACTGCTTCTCGGCCGGCGGCGAGCGGCTGGCCTTCGCCGCGCTCGTCGAGGGAAAGATTCGCGTGACCGTCGACGGCTCGCAGCAGCCGCCCTGCTACGATGTCGGCGACCTGGTTTTCAGCCCCGACGGCAAGCGCGTGGCCTACGCGGCCCAGGAGCAGAAGGGCGGCCCCTGGTCGATCATCGTCGACGGAGAGAAACAGCAGCCGTACGACACGATCGGCGACGGCTCGCTCCAGTTCAGCCCCAATAGTGCGCGCCTGGCCTACGCCGCGCAAAAAGCCGGTCGCTGGCTGGCCGTCGTCGATGGCCGGCCGGGCGACGCCCACGACCGTCTCGCCCAGATGCTGTTCAGCCCCGACTCGAAGCGGCTGGCCTGCGTGGTCGGCGACGGCCAGACGGAAGCGGTCGCGGTCGACGGCCAAATCGAGCGCGCCTTCGACGCGATCGGCGGCGGCTCGCTCGTGTTCAGCCCCAACGGCCGCAGCCTCGGCTACATCGCGCGCAGCGGCAGGGCGCGGTTCGTGGTGATCGACGCTCTGCGCAAGTCGCGCTACACGATGGTCGGCTATCTGACGTTCAGCCCCGACGGCCGCCACCATGCCTACACAGCGCTCGACAAGACGGGCGCCTTCACCGTGGTCGACGGGCGCGAGGCGGCCCACCGCTACGAGTCGATCTGGAACCCGCCCGGCGCGAACCTGCTTTTCGACTACCGCGACCGCTTCCACTATATCGCCGTGAAAAAAGGCGAGGCGTTCCTCGTGGAAGAGAAGATCGAGTAAATGAGCTTGCGTGATTCCGGGAGGAATTGATGAGAGCGTGATAGCCGCTTTCGGCTTGCCCCGCGGCGCGCCTGCGCTGCGGCACAACCCGTACGTAACGAAGCACGGGGCAAGCCCACGCGGCTATCTGAATAGCAGCCGCTTTTTCCACGAATCACGCAGGTCGATTTAGCCAGCGGCCGCGGCCGCGGCGGCTAAGCGGATGGCAGTGCCCGCGCGGCACGTGTAGCGGGCACTTCGCGTCCGGATGCCCGGCCACGCTCCGCGCTCTCTGTTGGCCCTTGGAAATTGAACCTTGAACCTTCCCAGTTCGACATTCGTCATTCGACATTCGCCATTCTCTACACGAGCCTGTCCTTGTCCACCTCGAGCGCCCTCTGGGCCGCCTGGCGGATGTAGGCCTCCTTGGGGTCCGTGCGGGTTTCCATCAAGTAGCGGTAGATGCCGGCGGACTGCTTGGCCTTGCCGGCGGCGGCGAGTGTCTCGGCGAGCACGAAGCAGTGCTTGGTCGCCTGAATCCGCTCCCAGCCCGACTCCGCGCCGGCGGCCTTTTTCAGCGCGTCGGCCGAGTCCGCGTCGCCCATCCGCGAAAGCCCCCAGCCGGCGGCGATTCGGACCTCCACGTCCGGATCGGCGAGCGCCGCGCGCAGCGCGGCGGCCGAAGCGGCGTCCTTGATCGCCCCAAGCGATTGGATGATGTTCAGCCGGCACTTGCCCCGGGCGGCGGGCAGCGCGGCGCGGAACTCGCCGGCGGCCCCGTCGCGAATCGCCACCAGGGCCATCGAAGCCGGTTCGACGAGTTCCTCGTCCAGGAGCAGCTTGCCCAGCGCGGCGGCGGCCTCCTTGCGCCCGGCCCACTGCAACTCCTGGCAGAGAAAGGCCTTGACGTGCGCTGGCCGATCGCCGCCGAGCGCCTCTGCCAGAGTCTCGGCCAGGAGCTTGCGGGCTTTCTCGTCGTGGGTGGCAAGCGCGTGGTTTGCCAGGCAATGCAAGGCGTAATGGGGCTTGACGTTTTCGGCGCTTCCCGGCGCGCCGAGCATCTCGATCAGTCCGGCGACCGACTCGCGGCCGCCCTCGGCGATCCGGGCGATTGCCTGCTCGATTTTCTGCTTGTCGATGTTCTCGGTGTACATCCCCCGGCTGTCCGGATCGGGCATCTCGCCGACCAGGCTCTTGAGTTTTTCGGAAACGGCCATTGGTTATGCTCCTTGTGGATCGTGTTCTGTCTCTTGCCGCGAAGGTCAGATGTGCCAGGGCGCCCGCATCGGCTGGTAGACGAGCCGGTTGGCCTCTTCATCGCCGACGATCTCCTCCTTGACCGGATCGAAGTGCAGAACCCTGCCGGTGCGGAAGGCGATGTTGGCCAGGTGGTAGATCATGGCCACTCGGTGCGACGCCTCGGCGTGCCCGCCGGCCTGCTGGCGCGTGCGGATCGCATCGGCAAATCGGACCAGGGGCGCGGGGTCCGGCATCGCGTCGAGCTTCTTCCGGTCCTCCTGGCTGAGCATCCCGCGGATTTCGCGCTCGCCTTCGTTGCGTGGTTTCAGCCGGTCGTAGGGCTCGCCCCACTCGCCGCTGTCGAGCACGATCGTCAGGCCGTCGGCGTACTTCAGCTCGCACCAGCCCCACATCCCGCAGGCCTCGGGGTGCGCCGGCGGGGCATGGGGCGTGATCTCGACCGGCGCGATCAGGTCGCGGCCGTACTGGTAGGCGGGGCCGTCGAGCGAATGGTGCGCCATGTCCGCCAGCCCGCCCCCCTCGTAGTCCCAGTAGCCGCGGTGCGTGCCGCCGAAGCGGTGGCCCTGGTACTCGCGGAGCGGCGCTGGCCCGCAATACATGTTCCAATCGAGCCACTCGGGCGGGTCGGTCACCTGGTAGGCCACTTTGCCGCTCCACTCGCGGACCTTCTTTCCGCCCCGCTGGATGAGGACGGTGTCGCACTGCTTGAGCAGGCCGCTCTCGAAGATTTTGCGGACCTTCTGGTTGGCGCCGAAGCGGCCGTAGGTGCCAACCTGGTAGATCCGGCCAAAACGTTTTTCGGCGTCGGCCACGGCGCGGCCCTCGGCGATGAACCGGGTCATCGGCTTCTCGCAGAGCACGTCCTTGCCGGCTTCCATGGCAGCGATCGAGATCAGGGCATGCCAGCCGGGATGCGTGGCGATCGCCACCACGTCGACGTCGTTTCTCTCCAGCACGCGGCGATAGTCGGTATAGGTTGTCTTTCCGTCGGCCTTGCCCTTGAACCGGACGTCGCACTCGGCGACCAGCCGCACCCCGGGGCCGAGCCCCTGGAAAGTGCCGCGGCCGCGGCCCCCGCAGCCGATCAGCGCGCCGCCAAATTGCTCGCTGGGGGCTTCTTCCCCCATCCCCAAAACGTGCCGCGGCACGATGGTCGCCGCCGCGACTCCCGCCGCCGAGCCTTTGAGAAAACTCCGACGGCTGACCTGGTCTTTCGCGCTCCGCATCGATTCCCCTCCTTCAGCGGTTTGGCAGGGCGCGGACGCGCCCCGGTGGATGGAAAACGCCGATCGGCCGCTCGGGCGGCCCGAGCCATCGTCCGGCCCCAGGCTGCGACGGCCGCGAGCCGGCGCCAGACGATCCGACAAGCAGTACATTAACCAATCCGAAACCGGTTTGCACGCGAAACGCGCGGGGCGGCAGGGCGAATGGGAGCGGTGGGCATACCGAGCGCGGTGCGACCCCACGCGGATACTCGGTTTATGGCAGCGCCGGCGCGACCCGTCGGGCTGCCGACCGACCGGCCTGAAAGGCTGATACCAGCAGCAGCGCCGGCGCGATCTGGCGGGCCGGCCCCCGTGGTCTGAAAGGCCAACACATACCAGCCCAGGGCGCAGCCCTGGGGTACCCGCCCCATCCGCCGCGGTCAGGCCTGAAGGGCCGGTACATGACGCCCGCGCCGGCACCGATGTGCGTCCCCTTCAGCCGGGCCCCAAGGCTGCGCCTTGGGCTGGAATGTGACGCCCCTGCCGGGGCGCGTACGCGCTCAAAGCGTGCCGTGTCTCGCCGTGATTTTGTGTCCATGGCGCCTCAATCGCGGGGCAGACCTGCGCGGCTATCATCTCAGGCCGTCATGGCGGCGCTAGCGCGGGGCAAGCCCACGCGGCTATCATCCCAAACCGTCATGGCGGCGCTAGCGCGGGGCAGACCTGCGCGGCTATCCATCGGCGGCGCGAGCGGGTAACGTAGAAGCGGCAGGAAAACCCGATTCGTCCTCGAAAGGAGCAGGAGCAGCCAAAATGCAGCGACGCGATTTTCTCCAATCAGGCGCCGTGGTCTTCAGCGGAGGGGCGCTGGCCAAAGGCGCGGAGGCGGAGGCTGTGCCCGACCGGCAAGACGCCCACGGCAGCCAACTCAGCCGCGCGGTGCAGATGCAGTTCATGCGGCCCGCCCAGTTGGAGGCCGCCGGGCGGAAACTGCCCGTCGTCTACGTCCCCTTCGGCTGCATCGAATGGCACGGGCGACATCTGCCGCTGGGCAACGACGCGATCAAGGCCCACGCGATCCTCGTCTGAACACAAGAACCAGCCCGCCATGGCGAAGAAAGGAAACGTCGAAGAAATGGCTTTCTCAGTCACAACGAGTCTCTGCAAAACCCTTGTGGCCTTGTTGGCCGCTTGCCTTGCGGCGGTGATCGCCGGGGCGGAAGTCGTCACCTATCCGGCGCCGCCGGAAGAGGGCCTCTCGCAAGATTACCAGGTCTGGGCCGACGGCAAGCCGGTCGACGTCTATACGGCCCGCGTGCTCGATCCACCCTTTGCCGGCAAGCAATGGGACTTCGGCGGGCCCTACTCGTTCGCCAATTTCGACACCTCCGGGCCGGTGAGCGTGCGGATCGTCTCCAAGCGATCACTCCGCCAGACGCGAATCCGCCCTGCCTCGGCGGGAGTCGCGCTCGAGGCGGTCGACGACCACACCTTGGTCCTGTCGCTCGACGGCCCGATGAAAATCAGCATCGAGCCGGAAGGCAAGAAAGGCCCCCTGCTGCTCTTTGCCAACCCGATCGAAACCGGCGCGCCGGGGCCGAATGATCCCGGCGTGGTCTATTTCGGGCCGGGCACGCACAAGCCCGGCGCGATCGAGATCGGCGACAACCAGACGCTCTACCTTGCCGGCGGGTCGGTCGTCAAGGGGGCCGTGATCGCGCGTGGGTCGAACATCCGCATCCGCGGCCGGGGCATCCTCGACGGTTCCGACTACGAGTGGCGCAAGGGCCCCCACGGCGTGACGATCGGCATCTACGGGTCGAATGTGACACTCTGCGGGATCACGATCCGCGGGTCGTCGCACTGGACGATCGTCCCCCGGGGCAGCCGGAATGTGACGATCCGCAACGTGAAGCTCTGCAACAGCCGCGTGCAGAACGACGACGGCATCAATCCCTGCAACAGCCAGGACGTACTGATTACCGACTGCTTCATCCGTAGCGACGACGACTGCGTGGCCCTGAAGGGTCTCGCGTTCGAGGGCGAGAACAGCAACGTCGAGCGGATCACCGTCGAGAACTCGATCCTCTGGTGCGACCGCGCTCGGATCTTCCTCCTTGGCCACGAGAGCCGGGCCGAGTGGATGCGCGGCGTGACGCTGCGGAACCTCGACATCATCCATTTCACGATGACGCCGTTTCTTTTCGAACCGGGCGAGGACATGCGGCTGGAAGAGGTGATGATCGACGACGTGAGAATCCACGGCGAGGGCCAGAACGAGCTCATCCGGCTCCGCCCCGTGGTCAACCAGTACATGCGCAAGAAGACGCCCGGTGTGATTCGCAACATTCAGTTCAAGAACATCACGCTCGAAGGCAGCCCGGGCGCCTATCGGATCCAGTTGGTTGGCGCCGACGCCGAGCACGACGTTCGCGAGGTGGCGTTCGAGAACGTTTCGATTCTCGGCCAGCCGCTCTCGGCCGGCTCGGCCAATCTCAGCCTTGGCGAGCACGTTGAAGGGGTCCGCTTCGGCAAGCCTCGATAGGCTGCCCGGGCGCCCGGGCGATCGTTTGCGGCGGGCCGTCCCTATGCGCCCGAAAGCTCTTGGCGCAATCGCTTGAGGACTCGGTATTTCGCTTGCCGGACCGCGCTGCGGCTCATTTCGAGCGAGTCGGCCGCCTCGGCGGCGGTCCGATTTTGAACCGCCATCTGCCAGAAAGCCTCCCAGGTCGTGTCATCGAAATCGGGCCGGATCGCCAGGAGCACGCGATGGACCATGGCCACGTCGGGAGAGGGGGTCTTCAGATCGTCGGGTTCTCTCAGCTCCGGTTCGTGGGCGACGGTCTGTTCGAGGGCTTCCTCGCCGGTCGCCGGCGCGCCGGCCCGGGCGCGGAAGTGGTCCATGAGCTTGCTTCGGGCGATTGTCCAGAGCCAGCCGCGAAACCCCTCCGTCGGGCGATCGGCATCCAGGTCGGCGATATACATCGCCACGGCACGAAACACCTCTTGCACCACGTCGGCCGAGTCCGCCGACTGCAACCCGGCCGTTCGAGCCCAGCGGTAGATCATCGGCCCGTAGAGATTGACCATTCGAGTCCAGGCCTGGGGATCGCGGGCCTTGACCTGCCCGAGAACCTGGCTAGACAAAGACTCCGGATCGGTCGCTTCCGTTCGAGCAGCGGCGCTATCGCGATCCGGCGGTCCCGGGTCGGTTGAGTTCGGCCGATGCGCGTCAGGGCTGCTCACGGATAGGGTCTCGCTCAACGGATCCCCGGTGGATCGAATAATTCGACGATAGGCTGCAAGGCCGGGTAACTTTGACGACTCTCTTCGGCTGGCGGTCACGTCAGCCCCCCAGGATAACAAAAGTCTATGTTAGCAGAAAAAGCCGCGGATCTGAAGCAAGGGCCCCGCATGATCCAGACTCAGGTTGGGTCACAGGGGGGAGTGGACTGGTGAAACGAGGGGGGACCGCTGGGTCGGCCCGAGGGGTCTATGCCGGGCGTCAGGGCGCCAGGGCGCGCCGCCCGGCAGCGTTCGGCTGCCGCAAACACGCGGGATACTACCGGCGAACGATTGTCTCCATCTTCAATAGGCGCCTCGGCGCGACAGGACGGCCAGCGGCGTCTTCGCCAGGAGCCACAGGTCGGTCCAGACCCCCCGGTTCTTGATGTACCAGAGGTCCATCCGCACCCAATCGAGGAATCCGATCTCGCATCGGCCGCTGATCTGCCAGAGGCATGTCAAACCCGGTTTGACGGCCAGCCGGCGGCGTTGCCAGGGCTCGTACCTGGCGACTTCGTGGGCAATCGGCGGGCGCGGTCCGACGAGCGACATCTGCCCGAACAAGACGTTAACGAGTTGGGGGAGTTCGTCGAGGCTGGCACTGCGGAGCAGTGCGCCGAATCGCGTCACGCGGGGATCGCGCCGGTTCTTGAAGACCGGTCCCGCCTGCTCGTTGCGCACGGCCGCCTGCCGCGTCTCGGCATCGGCGACCATCGTGCGGAACTTCGCCATTCGAAACGGCCTGCCCTGGCAACCGAGCCGTTTCTGGAAAAACAGCGGCTTGCCCTTCGTCGTGACGGTCAGGACAAGAAAGATGGCCGCCATCAGGGGCGACAGCGCCGCCAGCAACACGATTGCCCCGGCCAGGTCCATCGCCCGCTTGGTGATTCTGTAGCCAAGGCTCGGGGTGCCGCCGGAAGTGACAAAGGGGCGGCCAGCGGCGATCGCCTGCTGAGCCAGCGAGATCGCGGGCCTGTTGGCGGGGCGGATTTTGCGGACGAGGCCTCCCGCCGGGCGCCACGATAGCCGCCCGGCCACGCCGGATATGCCGATCCGAGTTGCGACCGGTGCCGGCAGGCGGGTTGTAGCAGCGTCAAAGTCTTGGATGCTTGGGGCGACAACCATGGCTAAATGCTCCGGCGGATTTCCACGTGGCGCGGAAGGCCTGGCGTGTCTCGGCTCGACCGGGCTTGCCGCGCACATCAGTCGGCCGAAGGATCGGGGGCGGACGGAACGGGCCCCGTCTCCCGCGGCACCGACTGAGAGAAACCTACGCAAGAGCAAATAGCGCGCCGGGTCGCGAGGGACGCCGGGATATCAGCGTTTTGAGACGATCCCGCATGATCGTAGGGGATATCCGCGGGGCCGCATTCTGGATCGAGCGGAGGGCGACGATGATTGGCGGCAACCCGATGATGCACGGACGCAACGTCTCTAGAGCCGCTCCTCGCATCGCAAGACACGTTTGCAGCCTATTTGCCGCCGACTCGGCGGCGCTCAATCGGCACTCTTCGCCGCGCGAATTCCCGGGATGGCGAACTGGCTGCAAAACTCGGCGATTTCCGCGCGGACCTTGGGAGCGGTCTGGTCGAGATTGCCCATGTTTCGGCAAACCTCGTCGATCCAGCCAGCCACCTTGTCCATGTCCGCTTCCTTCATGCCCATCGAGGTGATGGCGGGTGTTCCCAGCCGCACTCCGCTGGTGACGAACGGCTTGCGATGATCTCCGGGCACCATGTTGAAGTTGCCGATGATTCCGGCGCGTGCGAGGGCTTGGGCGACGTCCTTCCCGGTGTACTCCGCCGCGCGGAAGTCGAGGATCAGCAGGTGCGTGTCGGTGCCGCCGCCGGCGAGCTGGTAGCCGCGGCCCAAGAGGGACTCGGCCAGTCGGCGGGCATTGGCCGCGACCTGGGCCCCGTAGCGGCGGAACTCGTCGGTGTCGGCTTCCTTGAAACAGGTCGCCATGGCGGCGATCGTGTTCATGTGGGGGCCGCCCTGGAGGCCGGGAAAAACGGCCCGATCGATGCGCTTGGCGAGATTGAACTTGCTTCCGGAGTGGTATTTCTGCTGGAAACGGTCCTCTTCCTTCGACAGGATGAAGCCGGCGCGGGGGCCGCGGAGCATTTTGTGGATCGTGCTGCTGACCACGTCGCAGTAGGGGACCGGATCGGGATGGACGCCGGCCACGATCAGGCCGTTGATATGGGCGATGTCGGCCACCAGGTAGGCGTCGATCTCCGCGGCGATCTCGGCGAAGCGATCGTATTGGAGCGCCCGCGGGTAAGCGGTGGCGCCGACCCAGATCATCTTCGGCCGTTCCTGCTTGGCGATCCGCCGGATCTCGGCAAAGTCCAGAAGTCCTGTTTCGGGATCGGGACCATAGGGGATTTGCAGGTAATCGCGGCCCGAAAAATTGACTTTCCACCCATGGGTCAGGTGGCCGCCCGAGGGCACCGGCATGCCCATCACTTTGTCGCCCGGCTCGAGCAGCGCCCGGTAGACCGCCTGGTTGGCCGGCGAGCCGGAATAGGGCTGCACGTTGGCGTGCTCGGCGCCGAACAGGCTTTTGGCACGATCGATCGCCAACTGCTCGATCTGGTCGACGATCTCGTTGCCTTCGTAATACCGGGCTTGCGGGTAACCCTCACAGTACTTGTTGGTGAGAATCGAGCCACTGGCTTCGAGCACGGAAAACGAGGCGTAATTCTCCGAGGCGATCATCTTCAGCGTGGTCGATTCGGCCTCGATTTGCCTCTCGATCAACGCATGAAGCTGCGGATCGGTCTCTCGAAGGTGGGCGTGGCGGTCGCAACAGTGGGACATCGTGGGACTTCCGTTCGGAGAAGGCGAAAAGGTCAACGGGCCAGCGGCACGGCCGCGAATCGACTCATTCGACGCCGGTGAGCATCGGCGAGACACTGGGCGGGGCGGTAGGGATCCCTTGGCATAAACGGTCCTGCCCGGCGGACTCCGCAGAGCCGGGAGCCTCAAGGCCGGTTCTGAAGGCGGCGTCAAACCCTTCAAGATAATGGCGGGCAGACGATGCGGCAAGCGGCCTCGCGTGGCCCCGCCGAGCGGGGGAAATCCGATTTGCGGCCGTCCATGCACCGGCGCGGGTGGCCAGGGTGGACAATTCCAGTCGCGGCGGCCAGGCTTCTCAACTTCCGTACCGAGGCGTCCACGCAAGCAAAACAGGGCAGCTTCCGAGCAGGTCCGACCCTTCCGGAAAAACCAGCCCCGCTGGCCGGATCGGCTGGGCTACCTTTTCAGAAAACGCCGGTTAGCACGCCCGCAATACCTTGAAACGAAGGCAACCCCCCCGAATCAACCAAGTCGGCTCCTCGCCCGGCCGATCCAGAAGGTGGGGCACTATCAAGCCGCTGGCAGCAGCAAGGAAGCGTACCCATGCCAACCGTTCGCCTGACGTTTGTGGGGCTGGCCCTCCTGGTGTTTGGCACTGAGGCCTACGCACAGTTTGGCCTGTATGGTGCGCCCACCATGCTTCAACTCCCGCCGGTTCAGCCCGAATTCACCGCGGCCGGGCCGGACGCTGCCCATTCCGCCTCGGCTTTCGCCGTCGCCGCGCCGGGCCCTTACTACGGCAGTCCGCCTGCCCTGGTCGAGCCAGCCGGAGTCCAAGTTCCGCAAGAGCCTGCGTATCCTCCCCAGCAGATCGCGCCCGGGTATGTCAGCCAGATGCTTCGCGAGGCGGAGGGGAGCGAGTGGCCGGCCGCTTGCGCCGGTCCGTCACCCGTTTGCCAACAGGCCGATTGCCGCACGGCGTGCTGCCCAGCCTGGTTCGTCTCCGTCGCGGCGCTTTACATGGGCCGCAACCATCCGAATCGGCTCTGGACGACCTATGAGACCGACAACAACCCCAACCAGATCCCCACGGACGACCATGGCCACTGGGCGTTTGGGGGTGAAATCACGGTGGGGCGGTATTTCTGCCGCGAGGTGTGCCAGCCGTGCGATCCTTGCGGCGGATGCGGGGATTGCGGCAGGTCCATCTTCGGCGTGGAAGCCACCTACTGGGGGCTCGACAGTTTCGGCGGGTACACGCGCCGGTCGCTTCCCGGCTGGACGGTCAGCACGCCTCTGATTGTCAGCGACATCGAGTTCGCCGGAGTCAGCGGCATGCAGTATTTTGACGGCGCCGCGGAGCACTTCGTCCGGCGCCGCAGCGAGGTCGACAACCTGGAAGTGAACCTTCTCGGCTCGCCTCCCGCCGCCCTGGCGAGTCCTGCCGGCTGGGCAGCCGGCGGTTGCCGGGCGGCCCTGGGCTGGGCAATCGGAGTCCGCTACTTCCGGTTTGAAGACGATTTTCTGTTCGGTTCCCTGGGCAGCGGCTATTCTTGGGGCGAATCGGGGGGGCTCCACGAAGCCTACCTGGAAGACTGGGCCGCCAACAACCTCATCGGCGTCCAACTCGGTTTCGACGCGGCTGTCCAGCTCAGTCCCCGCTGGCGGCTCTTCGCGGCCCCCAAGCTGGGCGTCTACAACAACCACGTGAAGCAGACCTTTGCCTTGTGGCGGGGAGACGGCGTTGCCGCAAACCCCACCGCCGATAGCCGCATGGCCGGCAGCTATCCCGTTCGGAGTTCGGAGGACGTGGTTGCCTTCCTCTCGGAAATCGACCTGGGAGTCGACTGGCAGGTCGCCCGCCGTTGGAGTCTGTATCTCGGCTACCGGCTCATCTTCGCAACCGGGATCGCCTTGGCCGACCATCAGATTCCGACGTATGTCGTCGATATTCCGGAGATTGCGGACATCGACACCAACGGCGACCTTGTGCTGCACGGAGCGTTTGCCGGCCTCACGCTGCGATTCTGACGGCAGGGATTGTCAGACCATGATGCTCTTCAGGGCAACGAAACCCGGATGCTTGCGAATCGGGTCGAAGTCCGGCTCCGTTTCGACCCGCGCGCGATAATCGGGCTCGAGCCTCAACGCCCTGGAGAGATGCCGTACAGAGCCCTGGAACTCGCCGGCCAGGCTCAAGTAACACGCCAGGTTGTAGTGCAGAATCGCCTGGTTGGGCGAGTGCTCCAGGGCGCGCTGCATCGCCCCGATGGCCCGATCGAGCCTGCCCACGCGCTTGTAGCACCATGCCATGGCGAGAAGAATATGGGTATCCTCGGGCGACAGGACGGCGGCCGTCGACAAGGAGGCTAGCGCCTCGCAGTACCTCTCCATCGAGCGGAGCGACTCGCCCATCAGATACAGCCCATCGACGCCCAACTGCTTCGGGCTGCCAAGCCGCTGAAGAATCTCCAGAGCGGACTGGGGCATTTCCAGTTCGAGGTAGCCCTCGGCCTGGCGGCAAGCGTGCATCTGGCGAACTCTATCTCGGTCAGTCACGATCCCAAGTCCTGCAAGACAAGAATCAGGCAGATTCACAAACCGGTCCGGAAAGGTCCCCGTGCCGCGGCAAAAACCCGGCACGTCTCCGAACACCATGGAATCTTATGCAAACCGGTGGAATTTGTCACCCGGTATTTTTTCGGCGCGGATTGCCCTTGTAGAATCCGGGTTCGCATGGATCATAACCCGACGCGTAAGCGAGGCCGGGCCAGTAACCCGACGCGTAAGCGAGGCCGGGCCAGTAACCCGACGCGTAAGCGAGGCCGGGCCAGTAACCCGACGCGTAAGCGAGGCCAACTCATAACCCGACGCGTAAGCGAGGCCAACTCATAACCCGACGCGTAAGCGAGGCCGGCTAACCCTGGTTGGCCTTGCTCACGCGTCGGGTTACGACAGCGCGCGCGGCACATCGAAAAATCGCCGGCTCATAAATAATCCGGGGTAGACGGTCCCTTGCGCAGGTGCCGCTCGGGGCCGACTCGGAGGGCGGCGCGGCCGCAAACCGCGGATGCCGGGCTTTCCATCTGACCGGAGAGAAAGCGGCAGACGCCCGGCGTATGCGTCTATAGAGCTGCTTGCACCCCGCCGCAAGCAGGGTAATGCATGGCCGCTGCCCGGTGATTCGCAGGTCGCGCGCGTGTGGCGATGCCTGTCTTTCCGGCCTCTGGAAATCGCAACGAGCGCACGAAATTGGCGGGACGGACCTCGCGAGATGCTCACGCCGAAGCGGCAAGCTCTGATTCGTAGACCTCGACGAGCGACTTGCCGGGGCTGGCGAGCTTCAACAGAGGCCCCAGCTCGGTGAAGTCCCGATCGATCCGGCCGAGGATCTCGGCGAGCGTCGGCTCGCCGCTCGGAAACGCGCTTGCGTAGTATTCCATGAATCTTGGAGCCTCGATCCACTCCGAGTCGTTCGTGGAGGGCAGGTGAGCGGACAAGGCCACGGCGAAGGTGGCGGGATCGCGGGCGGGCCGCTTCAGCAGTCGCTCGATGTCGACGTGGGACTCGATCATCACGGCGAAACTATCGGGCAGGTTCCATTGCCGGGCGAGGATTGCGCCCGCCTCCGCGTGGGTCCATCCAAAAACTTGCCGTTCGATATTCGACAGACGCACCCGCCCCTCGCTTCTCGCCTCGAGCAACTTCACGTAGGCGGTCGGCGCCTCCCTGGCCAGCAGCGGAACGGCCATGTCTTGGAGCAGTGCGGCGGCAAACGGCTCCTCCGCCTCCCGCATGCCCAGGTGCTTGCCGACCGAGCGCGCGAACAGCGCCCGGCGAAGCGAGTCCTGCCAAAGGTGTTTCAGATCGAAAGGTCCGCATTTCGGGTTGGGCATCAGGCTGAAAACCGCGTTCCAAAGCGCGAAGTTCTTGATCGTGCGAATCCCGACCAGCGTGATCGCCAGCTTGACGTTGGAAATCTCGCGGGAAAACCCGAAGTACGACGAGTTGACGAACCGCAAGACCTGGCCGGTCAAACCGGGGTCCGACTCGATCGGGACCGCAAATTCGGCCGGGCCGTTGTCCGGGTCCCGCGAGAGCTCCAGAAGCCGGATTGCGCTCTGGGGAAGCGCCGGAAGTTGGGCGTGAGCCAGGGTCTTCTTGAGGTCGATCTTCGCGGGAGCGCCGGCTTTCATGAATTCACCATTCCTGGATTCTCAAGGTCTGCGGAGGCGCCAGCCACCTCGGCTGGCGGAGGAGTTGTGAATTGCCCCTGGGAAGATGCGATGCCGAAGCCTCCGGCAATCGAAGCGGAGGGCTTGCCTCCCTTCGTCTCGTTCTGCGGGGACAACGGCGAGATTCCTTCCGGTGCCCGCAACCTGTGTAGAAACTCTAGAACACAACCACCCGCACGGCAATTCAAAACAACGCTCGCCACGCGGCTCGCCGCAGCCGCTGCCAGTCGCCGCAACGTTGCCGAAAAGAAGCGGACCCGACTCAAGCCGTTGCCCTTACGCCACGGGAAGCCACGCTGGCAAGTGTGCCACGAAACGCCGATCCCTTTGCTGTTAAACGGTTTACGCCCAATCATCCGAGCACCGCGGCCCGCTTCGGCCCAAGCCTTGCTTGATTGCCGAGGCAGCAGGGCGCGGTGCGAGCACGAAAATCCTCACCCCAACCGAGCATCGCGTCTGCCGCTTCTTTGGAGAATCGCGGTGCGCTGGATCGGCTGGATTCTGGTGGTTTTGCTTGCCGTTTCCTGGTTGGCGGTGGAACTGCCGCCCCTGGTGGCGTCGAAACCGCTCAATGATCCAGAACTCTGGCGACGCACCCGCAGCGGTTGGGAGCGGGCGGACTGGCTGCTCCCGCAACCAGCGCCATCCCCCCTCGGCATGCATCCGGCAAACCTGGCGTTGCTCCAGGTGATCGCCTCCGTCGGCGGGCTGTGCCTCGCTCCGTCGCAAGGTTCAGCCCAGCCAGTCTCCCCAAAGCGGATGTAGCGCAAGGTTCAAAGTTCAATTTCCAATGGCCAAATGGGCAAGACCGGGCCGCCTGCCGGGAGCACCGAACTGGCGGAACTTGAATCTTGGATTTTGAACCTCGCCGGATTTAGAAAACAATCCGTTCTTAAACCCTTCTGGCGAAATAAGTTGCGCTACGGTCCCGCGCCGCCGGCGGAAAGAAACCGGAGCGGCACGCACGAATTCTCTTTCTCCGGGACACTATTCAGATAGAGGCCCCGTTCAGCTTTCCGTTGGTGCGCGCCGGGTGGGACCAACCGCTTGGTCGCATTGTGCGGATTCTTCGCGGCAGAACGTGCTGCGCGAGGGGGCGTGCCAGTGGCACTTGTTGCGAAAAACAGGACCATCCCGCTGATCTCCGCCCGAGCGGCCAGTGGCAGAGTCGCTCGGTGGGGGCCGTCTTGGCTGCTGAAACGAAAGAGAACCCGGCAATGCGACTGACGCTGCGATATTTACTGGCTTACATGGACGAACGTCTCGAACCGGAAGAGATGCGCGAAATCGGCCGGAAGATCGAAGAAAGTGAGTTTGCGTCCAATCTCCTGCATCGGATTCGCGATGTCACGCGCCGCGCCAGACTCGGCGCGCCCCGCGCCGTCGATCGGAAGGAAGCGCTCGATCCCAACACGGTGGCCGACTATCTCGACAACACCCTGCCCGCGGATCGCGTTGCCGACTTCGAGAAGGTGTGCCTCGATTCCGACATCCAATTGGCGGAGGTTGCCGGTTGCCACCAGATTCTTTCCCTGGTTCTGGGCGAGCCGGCGGAAGTGAATCCGGAAAGCCGCGTCCGCATGTACCATCTTCCGGAAACGGCCGGCAGTCAGGTGGCGGAACCGGAACCGGCTCCAGCCTTGCCAGACATCGACCAGGCCAGGCGGAAGAAACCGGTGGAACGGGCGGAATCCTCGGTGCCGGAGTACCTCCGCGAGGCCAGGCGGCGCCGAAATCGGAGCTATTTCCTTGCCGTGTCCGTTCTTCTGCTCGCCGCCTTGGTCTATTTCGCCTCGACCGATCGGCTCGGGCTGTTTCGTGTCGGCGGCGAGCCGTCTGAAGCTCCGGACCAGGTGGCCATGAACGTTCCGGTGGAACCGGCGCCGCCGAGCGCGCCGGCACCGGCCGGGTCAGCCAAACCGAGCGAACCGGCTCCTGCCCCGGCTCCCGCCCCGGTTCCTGAAAGCCCGCCGCCGCCGCTCCCCCGCCCGGCCCAACCACCCGCCGGCCCCGCGAGCCCCGATGCGCTCAGGGGGCAGCCGGCGGCCAGCCAGCCCCCCGGAAGCTCGCCCGCTGCGGCGGCTCTGCCGGTAGTGCCGGTCACCCCAACGCCCGCGGAGCCGGTGACCCCTGCGTCGCCCCGACCGCCCGAAGGCGCCCCACTGGCGCCCCCCGCGCCGGGGATTGCTCCCCCGGCCGTTGTTGCGCCTCCCGAGCCGCGGCCGGCCCCTGAACCGGTTCCCGTCGTCGAGCCGATGGCTCCCGAGGCGGCGGTCGGCCCGAGAGAGGTCGGGCGGCTGGTCAGTGCCGAAGAGATCGCGCTGGTCCATGAGCGGCAGAGCAACACCTTCCACCGGATTGCCAACTCTCGCCTGTTGCTTGCCCAGGATCGGATCGTGTCGCTGCCGACCTCGCGCCCCGTGCTCGCCATCGACGGAAAACTCCAGATCCAAATGATCGACGGCGGAGAGATCACCCTGCTGCCGTCGGGCGACGGCGCGGCGCCGGACCTGGAGATTGCCAGCGGACGGGTGGTGATCAACGCGACTCCTCAAGCCGCCCCGGTGACCATCACGCTCCGCGCGGGCAGCGCGGAAGGCGCCCTCTGGCTGCCGCAGCCCTCCGTCCAGGTGGCGATCGAGGTCGCCCGCGCGGACGGGCCGATTGAAGACCCTGAAACCCGGCCCGCGCCGGCGATTGCCCGTCTCTGGGGTGTTTCCGGCGAGTTCACCTGGCAGCCGGCGGGCGCGGCGTCGGCCGTGCCCGGCCAGGCGCCGGCGGCCATGGACCTGGCGAGCGGGGCAATTGACAAGGCAGTCGAGCGGCCGGCCTGGATCAACGTCGACTTGACCAGCGCGTTGGACCGGCGCGCAAGCGACTACCTGCGGCGAGAGCTGGGGTTCGACCGGCACGCCGATCTGAGCCTGCGAGAACTGGCCGAGCACCGGCAGAAGGAGACTCGCCAGCTTGCCCTTCGCTCGCTGAGCTGGATCGAGGATTTTCAGCCCATGGTGGCCACGCTCAACAACGCCGAGCGCTACGCCGAATGGCCCGACGTGATCGACCTGCTGCGGGATTCCGTGCGGCGAGGCCCCCGGACCGCCGCGGCCGTTCACGCGGCGATGGTGGCCCTGCATGGAGCCAGCGGGACTCCGATGTACGAGTTGCTCTGGAAGTTCGACACGAAGGAACTCAGCCGGAGCCAGGCGACGCAACTGGTGGAGTACCTGGCCCACGAGACCCTGGCGATGCGCGTGCTGAGCTTCAGAAACCTCAACCAGATCACGGGGTTGGGATTTTTCTACCGACCCGAACAAACCGAGTTGAAGCGCCGCCAGGCGCTTCAGCGCTGGCAAGACTGGTCGAAACGCCGCCCTGCCGAAGAGGCGGAAACAAAGCCCGATGCGGCCGCGGAGCCCTTCTAAATCGACCTGCGTGATTCGTGGAAAAGGCGGCTGTTATTCAGATCGCCGCGTGAGCTTGCCCCGCGCTTCGTTACGTACGGGTTGTGCCGCAGCGCAGGCGCGCCGCGCGGGGCAAGCCCACGCGGCGATCACGCTCTCATGCATTCCTCCCGGAATCACGCAAGCTCATTTAGCCTTTTGGAGTGTGGCGGAGGCAATCACGATCGTCAATGCTCACGCGTCGGGTTACCAGTCCTCGCTTACGCGTCGGGTTACCAGTCCTCGCTCACGCGTCGGGTTACCAGTCCTCGCTCACGCGTCGGGTTAGCTGTCCTCGCTTACGCGTCGGGTTAGCTGTCCTCGCTTACGCGTCGGGTTACCTGTCCTCGCTTACGCGTCGGGTTAAAGGGCCCGGGCGAGAATCTCGGCGACATCGAGGACTTCGAGCGAAGCCTGCTCCACCTCGGCCAGCGCGGTCTTGGTCGCCGGACACGTGGTTGCCAGGACCCCGGCGCCGGTGTTGGCGGCCTCATCCAAGACCCGTGCGGCCAACTGACGGCTCAACTGCGGCTGCAAGAGATGGAATACCCCGCCGGGCTCGCCGGCGGAATAGGCCAGCTCGCGCGTCCAGACCATCTCGCGCAAGTCCAACCCGGCCAGCTTCCCCAGAACGCGCCGCGGCGGGTCGAAGATGCCGTGCGTCCGGCCGAGATACGTGCCGTCGAGGAGAGTTGCGCTGGTCGCCGCGGACAAAAGCGGGGCAAGGCGACCCTCCGCCAGAAGCCGGTCCAGGTACTGCGCCGTATGGAGGACTTCGATCCGGCCGAGGTCCAGCCCCATCGCCGGATAATCCCGCGTGAACGCGTCGAACGAGCTCGGGCAGCCGGTGACCAGCGTCCGGCAACGCGTGGCGCGGATCTGCTCGGCCAGGTCCCCGGACATCGCCCGGGCTTCCGCGGGGTAGCCCAGAAGCAGCAGCGGCTTGCCGGTCGAGCGCTCGCCTGGAAGCAGCGTGAAGTCGGCGTCGGCCGCTTGGAAAATCTTCAGCAGCGCTTGGGCGATCCGCGGCTGGCGATAGGCCGTGTCGCAGCCGGCATAGTAGAGGACCTCGGCCCGCTCGCGGAACAGGTTCGGCCCCTCGAGCGCCTGGAATCGCTCGCCGGGCGGGAGCCCGAACGGGTTGCCGGTCTGGACGAGCTGCTCCTTGATCCGCCGGACCTGCTCGGGCGCCTTGCCTTGGGCCACGATGTCGGCCCGCGCCGCCACAACCGCGGCCGGCGGCCGGCAGCCGGCCTTGCACCAGGTCTCGCACAGCCCGCACAGGCAGCAGCGGTAGAGCGTGTCGACCAGGTCCGCGCCGTAATCGGCGTGGCCCTTGAGAATCTTGAACAGGATCAACCCTTTGCCCCGCGGCGTATCGGACTCCTTGCCGCTGACGACCCCCAGGGTGCAGACGTGGCGGCACATGAAGCAGAAACGGCAGGCCTCGATGGTTGCGGCGTGGTCGGTAATCAGCATCGCTTGATTCTCCGTCGGCCTCTGGCCGGTTGGCGCGCAAGCGCCCCGGCGCCGGCCGGCAGTCATAAATTCAACGAAACGTCTCAAATCCCATCTTGCCGGGGTTCATGATGTTGCCCGGATCGATCGCCTTCTTGATGTGTTCCAGGAGCCCGAAGGCCGGGCCGTAGAGTTCCCGCATCAGCCGGCCGAGCTTCAGCCCGATGCCGTGGTGCTCGTTGAGCAGGCCGCCCTCGGCGATTGCCGCCCGCAGGCACGCGTCCCAGATGCGGTTGTAGAGTTGGACCGCCTCGTGGGCGTCGTCGGGCGCCTGGTCGATGATGAAGCGGGCGTAGAGCATGCAGCCCCATTCGTACCAGTGGGAGAAATGGCCGATGTAGCGAGCCATCGGGAACTGTTCCTCGATCACGCGTTTCATCGCGCGGTAGACATTCTCGATTTTCGCAAACGTGGCCACGGTGTCGAGCGTGCCGAAGGCCTGCGGCAGGTGGAACATGTGGTTGGGGAAGAAGAAGTCGTAGCGGTGGTCCCACCAGTCTTCGCCCAGCCGGCTGCCGAGGTCTTCATGGGGCAGCGCGCGGCAGATCGCCAGCGCCTTCTGCATTTCCAAATCCACCAGGTCCTCGTCGCCGTCGAAGCCGAACACCAGGTAGGCCCCCTCCTTGTCGATGCCCAGCACGCGGCGGATCAGGCGGCGGGTCTCCGCCTCGTCGTACAGGCGGATCACCGACGGCCGCAGGCGGCGGACCATAATCTGGCGGCCCGCCTCGAGCCCGGCGTGCAGATCGGGAAACACGAAGGCGTGGAAACGGCGGACTTCGGGGAGCGGATGGACCTTCAGCGTCGCCTTGGTGATCACGCCGAAGGTCCCCTCGGAGCCGAGGAATAACTGGTTCAGGTCGGGGCCCGAGGCGTGCCGCGGAACCGCCAGCGTGTTGATGATCGTCGCGTCGGGGAGCACGGCTTCGAGCGACATGATCATGTCTTCGATCTTGCCGTACTTGGTGGAAAGCACCCCCGTGCCCCGATGCGCGAGGAACCCTCCCAGGGTAGCGCAACCGATCGAGGCCGGCTCGTGCATCGTCGCCAGGCCTTCCCGCTCCAGGGCCCATTCCAGGTGCTGCATGATGATCCCGGTTTCGGCGGTCACCGTCAGCGAGGTCTTGTCGATCTCCAGAATGCGGTTGAGCTTCTTGGTGTCGAGCAGGATGCCGCCGTGGATCGGCAGCGCGCCGCCCTGCGAGCCGGAGCCGCCCCCCCAGGTGGTCAGCGGCGCCTTGTGGTTGGCGGCGATGCGGCAGACGCGCGAGACTTCCTCGGCCGAGCGCGGGTGGACGACCAGGTCCGGCTCCGGCAAGGGGCGGCCGCGATCGAGCCAAAGTTCGGGAATCCAGTAGTAATCGCACGAGTAGGCGATCTTGTCCGACTGGCTTGCCGAGACGTTTTCCGGCCCCACCACGTCAACCAACTCGCCGTAGAGGAACTCGTTCAAATAACTCTCAGTGGGCACGGGCATCAGTCGCTGCTCCGGAATCAAGGTCCCGCGCGGCCGCCCTGCTGCCAGGCTGCCGCATCTGTTGATAGAAGTCTCCGTGGGTCATCAGTTGCAGCCGCTCGGCGGCGTACTGGAGGAATTTTCGCGTCCAGTCGAGCGGCTCGTCGTAAAGCACGCTCGTCCAGTCGTGCTGGCAGTGCGACCAGCAGAGCCCGGCATCGGCCACGCGATCGACCTGCTCCTTGAGATAGCCGTGATAAGCGGCCCAGTTCGCCCAGCCGTGCTCGCGCCGCCACTGGGCGTCGATCCAGCCCTGCATCGGCGTCTCCAGCAACTCGGGGAACCCCTGCCGGTCGTACCAGAAGGGCTGCACGTCCCAACCGAGCGGAAAGTAGTCCCGGCTGTTGCGGCCGCAGGAGCGGACGTACCGCATCCCGTGCCGGGCGATGATTGCGAGGATGTCGGGCCGGTCGGCCAGCCCGCGGTAATGCGAGTAAGGAGCGGTGACGCCTTGGCATGAAACGCCCAGGCACCGCCGCAACAGCTCCACGGGCCGGGCGAGCTGCTCCTCGATCCGGTCAAAGGGCAGGCCCGGCAGGTAGACGTTGTCGGGGCTCTCCTCGACGACGGTCTTCAGCGGGTAGTGCTCGTGCGTGTGCTGCGCGATCTCGAACCAGCCGGAGGCCAGGCAGGCCTCCAGTTGCGGGCGGAGCCGCTCGATCTTGCAGCCGACGACGAACAGCGTGGCCGGCACGCCCACCTCCTGGTGAATCCGCACGGCCGCCTCGAGGAACATCTCGGCCGTGTTCTCCGCCAGCGCCTGGCCGACCCACTTCTCGCCGGGCACGCGGCCCGGAATCCGCTCCACGTCATAACCGATCAACAGCGTGCCGCGAGCCTTCATGACGCCTCCTCCAGCGAGATCCGATCGCCCGTGTAGATAATCGTGCTCCGCGGATGACCCAGCAGGTAGCTGGCCGGCAGTTCGGGCGTGGGGCGTCCCCGCATGATTCTCGCCAGGGGGGCCTGCTGCTCCGGGAAGCACGCCAAGAGCAGAATCTCGCGAGCCGCGAGGATCGGTTCCATCCCCATGGTAACGGCTTTTTCGGGAACACGCGAGCGATCGCCGCCGGCGGTCAAGTCCGCGTTGCTCTCGATTGTCAGCTCGGTCAGGTCGATAACTCTCGTCGGCAACTCGGCGAAGTCAGCGGCGCTGATCTCCTCCTCGGAGATCGGCTCGTTGAAGGCGATGTGCCCGTTGAAACCAATGCCCAGCAATTGCAGGTCGAGGCCGCCGAGCGCGCCGATCAGGCGGTCGAAGGCGGCCGGCGAGGCGGGGTCCGGAAAATGGGCGTTGTCCAAATTGAATCCCAGCCGCGGATCGAGTCGCGAGAAGAGATTCTTCTCCATATACGCGCGGTAACTCAAGGGGTGGTCGAAGGCGACCGGCTGCCCCTGGTCGCCGACGTATTCATCGAGGTTGAACGTGTGCAGTTGCGACAGGTCCGGGCGGCGGCCGTTCAGCAACTCGGCCAGGCACTCGTACAGCCGCAGCATCGTGTTGCCGGTGGCCAACCCGAGGCACATCGAGCCGCGCTCGCGAAGCTGCCGCTCGATCGCGGCGGCAATCCGCTCCGCGCCGGCGCGGCTCATCGATTCGTAATTGTCGACGCGTATCCACTCAAGTGGCATGGTGCAATGTTCCTGCTATGTCGGTGGGAAAGCGGTCAGCGGTCAGCGCTCGGTTTTCAGTTTTCAGCGGCAACTGGACAGTACTGTCTTTCCTGGTTCCCAAGCTCCAGCTTGGGAACCTCCCTGCTAACCTTTAAACAGCACCGCGAAGGCCAGCGTGCAAAGGCTCAGAAGCACGCAGGGTACGAGGAAAATCGGCCGCCAGCGGAACTTGCCGTCGCTGCGGAAGTAGTCCATCACAAAGCCGGTAAACTGCGTTCCCGCGAACAGGCCCAGGCCCGAGGTCACCGCCACGTAAAGCCCCTGGGCCGAGGCGCGGATGTCGGTCGGCGCCGCGCCATTGATGTAGATGAAGGCGGCGTCGAAGAAAAACGCGTAGGCCAGGCCGTGCAGCATCATCGATCCGATCACCAGGCCGCGCGGCTTCATGCAGGCGTAGAGCAAGAACATCACCAGCCAGAAGCCGGTGCCCAAGGCCATGATCCAGCGATAGCCCAAGGGCGCGAAGATCGGCGGCAGAATCACCGCCATCGCCACCACCTGCGCGACCTGGGCGATGCTCATCGCCGCGGGGATCGCCGCGTGCGAGGTGCCGATGTCTTCCAGGAAACGCGCGGTGCCCAGGTAGTAAAACTGCAATTGCGTGGTGACGACGAACGAGATCACCATGAAGATCAGGAACGTCGGCTCGTTGAAGAGCGAGAGCGCCTTGATGAACGGCAAGGCGCCGGCGCCGGTGTGGGCGGGCGGCGTGTGCGGCAGCGTGAAGCAGTAGAGCCCCATCACGAACGAGCAGACCGCCGCCAGTACGAGGCTGTCCGCCCCCTTGACCTGTAGCTTGCCCGACCGCCGCCAGAGCGAGAGCAGCCAGCCGATCAACACCCAGGAGACGGCCCCCCACATGCGGACGCGGAAATAGTTGACTTCCGGATTCGGCATGTGGGCGAAGGTCAGCGAGTTGACCATCGCCAGCGTCGGCGCAAAACACAAGCAGTGGCCGAGCATCAGCAGAAACAACGGCGTGAAACGCGTGGCCCGCGCGGCCGCCAGCAGAAACACGCCGCCCAGCAGGTGCGCTCCGGCCATGTACTGTTCCGTCGGGCACCACCGATCGACGATCTGCCCGGCCGCCATCGGCGCCAGGAAACACGCCAACGGCAGCGTCGCATAAATCCACCCCAACTGCTTCCCGGTCATTTTCAACGGCCCGAGGATGCGGGAGGCCAAAACAGGCGCCCAGGCGCCCCAGACGGTGAATTCGAGGAACTTCATGCCGCTCAGGCTGAGATACAGATCCCAGGTCATCTCGTCGTTCATGGACGTCCTCCCTTTTTCGTGTCAAAGCCAACCGCCGCCGCCGGGCTCGCCGTGCCGCGGCCGGCGCGCGGAGTGTGCAAACTAAGTGGAGTGCCAGCCGGCCAGCCTTGCGGCGGCCCGGCGTATATCGCCCAGCCGGTCGCTGCCGGCCTCGCGTTCGATCGCCAGCGCGCCGGCGAACTCGATTTCCTCCAACGCCTTCAAAAACGCATCGCTGCCCACCTGGCCGTCGCCCCAAGGCGCCTCGCGGCCCCACTGGCCCGGCTGCTCGGCGGCGACCGCGTCCTTGACGTGCACGTGCTTGATCCAGCGCCCGAGCAGCCGCGCGGCGGCGATCGGATCGCCCTTGCCGTAGAGGATCATGTTCGCCGGATCGAAGTTGACGCCCAGCGCCGGGTGGTCCAGTTCTTCCAACAGGGCGCGGAGGCACTCGGCCGTCTCCTGCCCCGTCTCCAGCAGCAGGCCGATGCCAAGCCGCGCGGCCGCGTCCGCCAGCCAGCCGAGCCGGTCGCGGACCTTTTTCTGCTCCTCCGCGTTGCCGCTCTCCAGGAATCCGGCGTGCATCGTCAGGTAGCCGACGCCCATCTCGGCCGTGATCTCCGCCGCGCGCTCGACCATCCGGCGGTTCTCCGCCCAGTGCTCGTCGGGCACGATCCCGCCGGTCGCCCGAATGCTCGCCAGCGACGTGTAGTCTTCCTGGAAGAAACCGATCGTCGTGGCGGTGATCGTCCAGTCTTGCCGGCCGACCGCGGCCAGGTACTCCTCGCCCTGCTCCCGGAATGCCGGCTTGAGCGCCAGGTTCACATGGTCGATCTCCAACTGCCGCATTGCCGCGGCCACTCCGGCCAGATCGCTCTGGAGCGACCAACTGCAAACGCCCACCGGCCAGCCGTTACACTTCATCATCGCGCTCCTTGGAAAACTCGTCGAGCCGCACGCTCCGCCCCCGCCGGGCGGACTCCCGCTCGGCCGCCACAATCCGCAGCGAGTTTAGCGCCTCTTCGGCCGTGATCACCTCGGGCACGCTCTCGCCGCGGACGCGCCGGGCGAAGTGCGCGATCTCGTGCGAATACCCGTCGCCGCCGGCGCAGCGCGGCGCGAGCGACTCGCCCTCGACCGTCGCGAGCCGCAGCTTCGGGTCGCGCTGGTAGTCGAAATCGAGCGTCGCCCGCTCCAACGCAATGTGAAACCGCATCTGGAAGCCGAACGGCGGCATCATCGCCCAGCCACCCTCGGCGACCACGAGCGTGTCCGCGTATTCGTAGCGGGTGGCGATGTGGACCAGCCCGCCGCCGGGCGCTTCCGCGCCGAAGCTCGACACGCCCTGCGGCATTCCGAACAGGTATTGAACGAAGTCCGTGTCGTGGATGTGCAAATCCAACGGCATGCCGCCGCTCCGCGACTCGTCCGTAAACCAACTGCCGGCCTTCCGCGCGGCGGTCGCCGCGAGGCGCTGAAACGTGGCCGCGATCACCCGGCCGTACGTCCCCCGCTCGATCGCCTCCTTGGCCCAGGCATACTCGGGCCAGAACCGCGTGCAGTGCCCGATCTGGAGCAGCTTGCCGGCTCGCCGGGCGGCCTCGATCATCCGCCGCCCGTCGGCAAGATTCAAGGCCATCGGCTTTTCACAGAGGACGTGCACGCCCGAGGCCAGCGCGGAAATCGAACACTCGGCGTGCAGGTGCGTCGGCACCGTGATCGAGACCGCGTCGAGCGCTTCGCGGGCGAGCATCTCGCCGAGGTCCGCATGGATCGCCACGTTGCGAAGGTCCACTTCGCCCTCGGCGCCCGCGATGTTGCCGCGGGCGGCTCCCGCCTCGCCGAAAGCGCGCGGGTCGGCGTCGCAGACGGCCGCAACCTCCACGCCTTCCAACGCCTTGAAGCAGCGGTAGTGCATGCGCCCCATGAATCCGAACCCGGCAATTCCAACTCTCAGCACGGCGGCAAGCCTCCTTCTGTTCAGAGCCTGTTCTCGGTTGGGGACCCGCTGCCGGCTGCGCTGCCGGCGGCCGACGGAGTTCGAGCTTTTTGCCCGTCGAGCATGGCGGCCAGCCGGGCGTACGTGCCGGCCAGGTCGTCGTGAATCCGGCAGTAGACGGGAAACAGCTCGGCGTAGAGTTCAGCCGCCGCCGGGTTGGGCTCGAGCCGGTCGCGGATTTGCACGCACTCGTTGACGGCCGCCGCCTCGCTGGGGAACCGGCCGATGCCCACGCCGGCCAACAGCGCCGCCCCGAAACTCGCGTCGCACCCCTCGGGGCGAACGATCGGCATGTTGAACACGTCGGCGAGAATCTGCGCCCACAGGTCGCTCTTGGCCCCGCCGCCGATCAGGCGGATTTCGTTCACCGCCAGCCCCATCTCCTCGATCGTGCGGAAGCAATCGCGGAGGGAATAGGCCACGCCTTCGAGAATCGCCCGGACGAAGTGGCCCTTGCCGTGCCGCATCGTCGCCCCAGCGAAGCTGCCGCGGAGGCTGGCGTCCCAGTAGGGCGAACGCTCGCCCAGCAGGTAGGGGTGAAAAAACAAGCCCTCCGCGCCGGGCGGCGCCTCGGCGGCCATCGCGTGCAGCAGGGCATAAACGCTCGTACCCTGCTCGGCCGCCTGGCGGCACTCGTCCTGGCAGAAGACGTCGCGGAACCAGCGCTCGGCCGAGGCGGCCGTGTTCGTGGCGGCGACCGTATACCAAAGACCCGGCACCACG
>JAMOAF010000858.1 GCA_023621895.1 Planctomycetota bacterium | reverse complement strand
GTGCGGCAATGAATCGCCGCACTCCAAAACAACGGCATTTTACGGACATCGCACCTGCGAACGGAAGAGCCCGTTTTCGCCTTGCAGTCGGGGTCAGGCGCGCCCTGCCGGGCGTGGCCGCACGATCCGTGGATTCCGATGCGATCGCACCTGACACCGAGGAGACCGATTATGCGGCAACAGTCGAACATTGCACGGTTTGTGGCTGCTTTCTTTCCGTCGAAGTCTTCCAGAACGCGCGGCGCGCGACCGAGGCGTACTCTCGCATTTCGCGCCATCCGGTTCGAGTCGCTCGAGCAGCGGGCGCTGCTCAGCGCCGCCGGGGGAGGCAAAGGGGCGTTTGCCGCCAGCGCCCTGGTGGGCCCAACGCAACCGGCCGGAAAACCCCAACAACGCGCACTGCCGGCAGCCGCAATCGAGCATCGTGCCGGTCCGGCGCTGGCTTCCAGCGCGCCGGTTGGCCATGCGGTCTCGGCAGAACCAGCAATCGCCGGCGCGATCGCATCCTCCGTGCCTTCAGCCGGGCGGCTGTATCCCATGGACGGATCAACGATTCGAAGTTTCAAAGCGCCAGCAGAGATCGGTCAAGCCGGCTGCCAGGGGCTAGCGCTTGGCCCGACGAGTCTCTTCTTCATCGAAGGTTCGGTAGGCGAACAGAGACTTTATGAACTCGATTTGGATACCGGCGCCGTCATCGATGAAGACGTTTTTAACCTGAATGGCACCGAGAGAATCTTGGGTCTTGCTTACTACGACGGCATGATCTACCTCGGCAACTTCGACAAGAAGAAAGTTCTGATCTGGGATCCGGACGCTGACAAGATCGTTGGATCGTTGACCGCAAAGTATGGATGCGGCGGCGGGCTGACGGGCGCGGATAGTCTGGGCCTGCTGTTCGATTCCAACTTGTATGGCCAGATCGTTTCAATTAATCCTGCCAACGGAGTGAGCACGATCGTGAAACGAGAGAACAAAACGCAACCCATGTCGGGCGGTCTGGCGTTCATCGGCGAGGAACTTTTGGCTGGTGAGAGGGTTGCGCCTGGCAGAATCTACCGGGTCGATCCTAATAGCGGTGACGTCCTTGGGACGTTCACGCTGGCCTGTCCGGTCAGCGTGCCCGGACAGGCGGGCGACGGGCTCGTCGGCAGCACGCTGCTGCCGGGCGAAATCCGCGGGCGTCACTGGAACGATCTGGACGGCAACGGATCGTGGGACGCGGGCGAACCGCCGCTGGCCGGTTGGACGGTGTTTCTTGACGCGAATCAGAACGGCGTGCTCGATGCGGGGGAGACTTCCACGCTCACCGGACCAGGCGGCGAGTATGTGTTCACGGAAGTTGCCCCCGGAGCGCATACCGTGGCCGTCGAGCTCCCGCCGAGCTGGACGCGGACCTGCCCGAGCGAAGTCCCTTCCGCCGGACGGTTGTACGCGCTCTGGGTAAATAAAGTCACGAAGAAGGCCACGATCGTTGAACTGGACCCCGCCGATGGCCGCGCGATCAACAGTTTTTCAGCCCCGGGGGCGATTAGCGACGAGGGGTACCAGGGCCTGGCGCTGGGTCCGGACAGGCTGTACTACATCGACGGCACGGGCGACGTGGTCCACACCCTCTATGGGCTGGAACTCGATACCGGCCAGATTCTCGAAGAGGACACGGTTGATAAACCCTACAAATCGAAAATCAGCGGCCTGGGATATCTCGGCGGCCAGGTTTATCTTCACCAGCAGGACTTCGGAACGATCCTCGTCTGGGACCCGGTTTCCGACACGGAGGTGAGGAGACTGGTCGTTATGACTGCCTCGCTCCACGGCGGCCTTACCGGCGCGGCCGACCTCGACCTGCTGTTCGACGGCAACGAAGTCGGCACGATCTACGCGATCAACCCCAGAACGGGCAATGTGGTGCGCAATATGGAGAGCGGCGCCGGTTCCCTGAAAGGTGGCATGGCCTATCACAACGGCGCGTTGATTGCCGCAGACTTTGGCCCGTCGCCAACGGCCAAGCGGATCGATCCGCAGACCGGCGCCCTGCTCGGCGAGTTCCCCGTCGGCGGGTCGGAATACGGGTCCCTTTCGGGGCTGGCCGGCGACGGCGCAACCGAGTGGTTTGGCCCGCCGACGCGCACGGTGGTTCTCCAGTCGGAGCAGGTGATCGAAAACGTGGATTTCGGCAGCGGCCAGTTCGCGGAGATTCGCGGCAGGATGTGGCACGACCTGGATGGCGACGGAATCCGGGATGACGGCGAGCCGCCCCTGGAGGGCTGGACGATCTTCCTGGACGCCGACGGCGACGGCGTCTTCAAGAGCGGCGAACGATCGGCGACGACCGACGCCTGGGGCAATTATGCATTCACCCGAGTCCCGCCCGGCCGTCACGCCGTGGCCGAGGTGCTCCGGTCCGACTGGCTGCCGACCTTTCCGCGGCAGCCGTCCTCGAAAGGGCGTTTGTACGCGATCTGGGGCGACGACTGCCACGGGTCGGGATCGGC
>JAMOAF010001129.1 GCA_023621895.1 Planctomycetota bacterium | reverse complement strand
ACTAAAGCATGCTTCCTAGATCGCCTCGCCGCCGCGTTCGCCCGTACGGATGCGGATGCAGTCGTCCAGGGGAAGGACAAAAATCTTGCCGTCGCCCACTTCGCCCGACTTGCCGGTGCGGCCGCCTTTGATGATCGCGTCGATCGTCGGCTCAAGGAACTCTTCGTTCACCCCAATCATCAACTGCACCTTGCGGACCAGGTTGACGGTGAACTCGTGGCCGCGGTACATCTCCGTGTGGCCCTGCTGGCGGCCAAAACCCTGAACATCCATCACCGTCAATCGGAAGACCTCCACCTCGGCCAATGCGGCCTTCACCGCTTCGAGCCGATTGGGCTGAATGACTGCGATGATCAGTTTCATGGTCGAGTTCCTTTCCTCGCGGCTGGATGCATTGATCCTACCGCCGGAAGGCGCGTCCCTCAAGGCCGCCGCCCCTTCCTGGTTCCCAAGCTCCAGCTTGGGAACCCCCGCCGCGTCTCTTGCTGGTTCCCAAGCTCCGGCTTGGGAAGCTCCGCCTCCGCCCCGCCTTCAGGCCGCCGATTTGTGCGGGCATGTTGCCGCGTCTCTCAGGGGGCACAGTTCACGGGCGAAAGGCCACAGTCCGAGGGCGGAAAGCAGAGAGCTGCCGAGTCTCGCTCCCACCGGCCGGCTCAAGAAATCGACAACGCCGGCGGGCGCGGAGCGCGGCCGCCGGCGTTTGATTTTTTCCACCAAGGCGGGTTTAGAACAAGAAGATCAGGTCGAACCCGCCCGAAAACTGTTCGTTCTCCCGGCCCGCATCGAAGGGTAGTCCGCCGGGAGCATAGGTGCCGCTAAACCAATCGTAGCGAACTTCCGGCCGAAAGATCACGTTGGCGTGGGGTTTCCAGTTGACGCCGGCGGTCAGGTTGTAGAAATTGCCCGCGGCCCGGCCAGGACTCACAAAGGCGCCGTCGCGGTCGTAGAGCCATTCAAAGCGGAAGCCGAAAGCCCAGCACTCGTTAAGGGTCCACAAGAGGTACTGGTTGACGCCACCAGCGGTCAGTTCGCGCTCCGCGCCGTTTCGGTAGTGCAGATCGCTCTGGATGATCCAGTCCAGCCGCTCGGTCAGCCCCAGCTCCATCACGATGCTGTGCATGTAGACGTCGCCCCTGCCGGCTGTCAGGCTGTCCAGTTTCCCGGCGCTGGTCATGTAGGTTACGGCCAGATCGTCACCAACGTGGTAGGTGGCCCCACCGAGGAACATGCTGGAATCGCCGATCTTTTCCCATGCCGTGTCCCAGCCTGCCGTCCAACCGCCGTAGAAGGTCCAGTCCTCGATCCCATCGTAGGTGGCCAGTGCGCCGGTGTGGGTGAAGGGTTCGACGTAGTAATGGGTGTAGGAATGGGAGTAGAAGAAATTCTCGGGCGCTTGGACCCGCTCGTAACCGATGGGCGTGAAGAAGTAGCCCGCCTTGACCTTCAGGTAATTGACCGCGATTTCGGCATACGCCTGTGGAATCGCCGACCCGTAGTCGCGCCCCGTGTTCCAGTCCAAATCCCATCCCGTCCCGCGGATGGCCTGGGTGTCCGGCCCGATGGCCTGGGTGTCCGGCCCGTCGATGCCAAACACATAGTCCACTCGGGCGCCCCAGTCCGTGCCCAGCCCTTGAGTTTCCGTCTCTTTTGCCACATAGCCCCAGAGTTGGTGCACGTTGACGCCGTCGCCAACGGTGTTGAATCCGAGCGGGCCGTTCCAGGTCTCGCCGAACTGGTTGGCGTGCCCGCCCACGGAGATCCATCCTCCCGCCTCGATTCCGGAATCGTGTTTACCGAATATCCGGAAGGGTTCGTCCGCCCCAGCGCCCGACGGACAACTCCCATAGCCCTCCCCTCGATCATGGGGCCAGTTTGACGTCGCCGACGCGACACCGGGGGCGTTGCCACTGTCGCTCGGCGCTCTCGATGCCGCCGACGCGACACCGGGGGCGTCGCTAGGCGAAGCGGCCGTGTCTTGGGCCTGGGCAAATCCGTATGCCGGGTCGGCCGGCGGTTGTTCCCCCGGACTCTGGGCTCTTGCCACGCCGACCAGCAGGCCTCCCACCAGCACGGCTCCGATCGCTAGCTTGGCGACCTTCATGACTCGCTACTCCCATCCTTGATCGTTCTCTTGCTGTCTGAGTGATTGGATCGCTGCCAATCTTGGTTCATGCCGGACCAAGTCGGTACGACTGCTTCATGCGCACTGCCCGCTTATGACCTGCTATCGGTTGTAGGGACAGGGTAAATTAATCCGAATCTTCCAAATATGCGGTCACCCGGCCGCAAACAAACGCTGAATGGCACGGCATTTGAGCCTTCCCAGCATGCCCGATCTGTGCATTTCTGGCAGCTTGCGGACTCTCTTCATACCTCTTTGTCGTTCCGCCCTGATTGCCTTAGTCCAAGGCTTGGCTACCGCAATCGGTTGAATTCTCGTCTCGGCGCCTCCGGAAAAGAGGAAATCTCCGGGATCGTTGCCTGCGGCTGCCGCTGAGGCTGGCCGCCGAGCTTCTGCGGCCAATTCGGGTCTGCCAGATCGACCAGCGGCCACCCCCCTCCCGTTGGCATCGTCCAGAGCGTTTCGGCATTCCCAAACGGCTGGTTGATCGCCACGTTGCCCAGGTTGACTCGCATCGAGAACTGGGCCTGTGGGCACTGGAGATCGATTACCCTGGGCATGATCAAGGCCGATAGCGGGTCGCGGCGGTGCTCTCGGGCGACCGCACTGGCCACGGGCCGCCCGTGTTGATCGTAGAGATGTTGCTCCAGGACAACCGCGGTGGAACGATCGATCACCGTCTTTTTTCTCACGTCGCCGCACGGCGACTGGCGAATCGAGACAATTTCGAGTTGCCCGTCCGGACGCTCGAACGGTCCTTCGTGCCGCTCGCCGGTTGCCAGTTCGACGATTCCAAACGCCTCGATCAGCCAGGCGGGTTCCATCGGTATCATTCGCGAGGCGGCACAGGAAGCGAACTGGTTGTGGCGGCAGAAGAAGACGGCCGGCGGGTTGTTTCTCCGGATCCAGAACCAGAACAGTTCGTCGTTGCTTCCCACATCAAGTTCCGAGCCGGTCAGCCCCGTCCCCGCACGAATTCTCAGACGCCGCGGCCGCTCGAAGGCAATGTTCGTCCCGCGAAGGGTTACCGGGATTCCCGGGCCAGACAACTCGCCCTCGGCGGTGGAAAACGACTGAATCTGTCGGCTGTTGTTGTTGACGGCATCGATCACCTGGGAAAGCGATGGACCCGGCGGAAGCACCGCCGGCAGCGGCGGCGCCTTGGGCCGCCGGTCCAACAGGTTACAGCCCGAACCGATCGCCAGGCATCCGGCACAGAGGGTCAACAACGCAGCGATCTTTCGGCGTCCATCCATGGACTCTGTTTCTCCGGCCATCCTGCTGAACCATCATCCAGGCAAACAGGATGTCTTGCGGTCAATCCGCTTTGGCGAACAGCAATCGAGCAAGCTCCTCTTGGATTTCTTCGATCCGCCCGGGCGACGGCGCAATGGCGGGAACCGTGTACGTTGCCTCGCGGCGCGGACAATACAAGACCATCAGCTCGCGCCCCTGGTCATCGGTGCCTCTGTCTTCCTCGCGAAAGACTCGCCTTCGGACAAGCAGCAATGCCAACACAAACCTCATGTCCGCCTGCGCCGGTTGGTTCGCAAGCTCCTCGAAGAAATGCAGCATCACGTCGTTCGGCGCCCAGTGCATCCGCCGTGAAGCGGGGTCGGGCATGCGCGATTTCCACCACCCGGCAGCCTTCTCCGGTGGTCCCTCCCACGCCCCAACACTGTAGTCGAGCCGCCGCAACTCGGCCCCCTCGGCAATCAACACGGAGAAGAATTCCTCACCGGGAACCAACTCCCGGTCCGTGGCGGCACATCGGCGCGTGCAACGCTGAAATTCGTAATCCATTTCCACCGGAAAACAACCAAGGACCAAGCCGACGACCCGCGCCGACAATCCGCACCTGCGCAATCCTCTCCAAGCTCGAGGGTGCAAGAGAGTAGCGAAAATCGCCGTTTGACTCAATAGACAGTGAAAAAACGGGCATCGATTCCGCCAGCCCCAATGCAAATTCGCAGCGGACGGCAGCACCGCGGACAGAATCCCTCGTAAGCGGAGCCTTCTCGATTCACGTAAATCCTTTGATAGACGCCACAACAGGCGAAATGAACACCCAAATATCGACGCGGCCGATAATCCTTCGAATTAAGCGGCGCCGGCCACGGATCACTCGATATATCCAGCCGATCTTCTGCCATCCCTTTAGATATCCTAAATCAACAATCCAGCTCAAATCCAGACCGTGATGCGACGTTCCGGCCAGAAGCATAGTCATCGGTTTGCCCACGGCTGACTGCGATGTAACCCACAACCGGGCGAGCATTGGCATCAGCGGCATCGGCGTTCTCAAGCCGGAGCTTAAAGACAAGGAAGCTTTTTGGGAACGGAGGGTGTGCGAAGGGAGGAAGGTCTTCCCAGCCGTGCGGAGCCGCCCCGCAACCGGCGATTGTGGCCTTCGTCAACAACAATTGCAGTGGTTGACATCAAGGTTTCTTCGATAAAATAGACAGGATGGGGCCACTTTGGATGTCAGGGATGGATGCGTAAGGAAAAGAATCCCTCACCGGTTCGATTGATTGGAACTCAGATCGCGGAAGGACCTGTGCCGACCGCGGCGCAGTGGAGGGATCAAGGCGGCTGGCCAAACAAGACAACCCATTTTTCCTGATTTGCCAACATGAGTCGACGCGTTGTCATCACTGGGGCTGGCTGCGCCACCCCGCTCGGCATTGATCTTGCCCAGGTTTGGAGGAATTTGACAGCCGGAATGTCCGGCATCGGGCCAATCTCTCTGTTTGACGCCCGTGCGTTTCCCGTGCGGATCGCGGCGGAGGTAAAGGGCTTGGACCAGGCGGATTTCGGCTCCAGTCCGATCGATTGGAGCAAGCATCCGCGTCAGACGCGCTTTGCCGTCACCTCGGCGGTGCAGGCTGCCAGGGCGGCGGGCATTGTCCCCGGCTCCGTTGACCCCACCCGCCTGGGTGTCTACCTGGGATGTGGCGAGATTTTCTGGGACCTGAGCGAGTTCGGGCCGCTGATGGCCGAGGGACTTCGCGATGGCCGCTTCGATCCGGCCAGGTTTTTCCGCGAGGCGCTCTGCCGGTCCGACGGGCGCGTTCACGAAAACAACGAGCCGAACATACCCTCGTATTGCCTGGCCGGACTATTTGACGCCCAGGGACCGAACCTGAATTGCATTGCCGCTTGCGCGTCGAGCACGCAGGCGATCGGCGGGGCTGCCGAAGTGATCCGCCGGGACGAAGCCGACGTGATGCTCGCCGGCGGGGCCCATAGCATGGTCAATCCGGTTGCCATGTCGGGGCTTCATCTGCTCTCGGTGCTTAGCACGGCCAACGACAAGGGACCCGCGGCGATGCGCCCCTTCGACGGAAATCGCCAGGGTTTTGTCGTCGGCGAGGGGGGCGCCGTCGTCGTGCTCGAAGAGCTCGAGCACGCGCGTAGCCGCGGCGCGGAAATCCTTGGCGAGCTGACCGGCTTCGCCTCCAGTCACGACGCCTACCGGGTGACCGATACGCACCCGGACGGACGAGGCTATGTCCATTGCGTCCGGCAGGCCCTGCAACAGGCACGCCTGAACTTGACCGACATTGATTACATCAACGCGCACGGCACGAGCACCGTCCTCAACGACCGGATCGAGACCCTGGCGCTGAAGCGCGCTTTCGGGCGAGAAGCCTACCTGATCCCCGTTTCGAGCACGAAAAGCATGATGGGCCATGCGACCACCGCCTGCGGGGCAATCGAGATGATCGTGGCCCTGATGGCGGTTCGGACCGGCGTTGTCCCGCCTACGATCAATTACGAGACCTTCGATCCCGACTGCGATCTCGACTATGTGCCCAATACGGCGCGAGAGATCCAATGCCGCCACGTGTTGAGCAACAGCCTCGGGTTCGGCGGGCAGAACGCGGCGATCGTCGTGTCGCGGTTCGACGAGGCCTCGCCCTCGCGGGGCGCCGCCGGCACGCCCGGCCGTCGAACGGCGGCCTGAACCGGCGGCGCTCAGCGCTGGCCCATCAGGCGGTGGAAAGGCTTCTCTTCGGTAATCGCGACCGCCAACTGGTGGAACTTGGCGTCGACATCGTCGGCGTAGTGGACCAGCAGCGCCTCCGGCGTCATTGGCGGTTTGGGCGAGCCCCATTCGGGAAGACGCTGGTGGGCGATGATGATATGCTCCAGCCGCAACAGCGCATCCTGCTCCACGTTGACTTCGGCGGCGGCCTGGCGGACCATGTCGCGGCCCTGCAACAGATGGCCGATCAATTGCCCGGCAGGCGTGTATGCGGCGCCGGTCGGACCGGATGCCAGTTCCTCCAGCTTGCCGATGTCGTGCAGAATCGCGCCGGCGACGACCAAGCCCCTGTCAAGCGGCGGCCTCATCTCGGGATAAAGGCTCGCGTACCGCTCGGCAAAGAAGGCGGCGTTGCGGGCGACGCCGAGCGTATGTTCGAGGAGCCCTCCCACAAACGCGTGGTGGTGCCGCCGGGCCGCGTAGGCTGACAGCCATGCGGAGCGGTTGCGCTCCAGCAGGAGCAGCACCAGCTCTTGCAGGCCGCCTTCCGGTATCCCGGCAGTGGCGATGGCCAAGAGTTCATCGAACATCTCCTCGGCGTTGAACCGGGATGCAGGGCAGCACAGGGCCGGGTCAAACCCGTCGTCGGCGTCGGCATCCACCGCTTCCCGGATCTTGCGGATATCGAGTTGGGGACCGAAGGCAGTTTCGCGATAAACGGCTCGAAGCTTGTAGAAGCGGCCCGGGCTCCATTGATCGCGGCAATCGGCGGCCAGTGGCGAATTGGCCCAGATCGGGAACGCCACTTCGCGCCGAGCATCGCGAAAAGCAACCCGGAAATAGGGTTTCCCGTCGCGTGTTGTCAACGATTCCTTGAGCGTCATGAGCACAAAAAGATCGCCTTCCTCGCCGGGCGTCATTTCACTTAATCGCACCACGGGGATTGCGGATGGGCACATCACGGCAGGGGGACCTCCGGGGCCTGTTCGGAGCGGATCGACAGTTCGGCTTCGATTGTAGCGGCTTGCGGGCTCCAGGGCCAAATGGTTTCAAATCCGCTGGAGTCTGCCCAGCTTTTCATCCGAAACGTAACTGAGAGGACCTCCGCGGGCGGTGAATTATCGGAAGACCGCGCGGCACGGAATGAATTCCGCTCTACCTGCCCGTGCATGCGAGAATCATGGCAAATGCTCGGCGAAAACGCGTCGTTCCCAAGCCGCTTAAGCCCCCGAGCGTCAGAGGGGTCTGGCTCGATGCCTTTGTCGATTATGCCTCGGGCGAATGCCACCTGGCCGAGAACACGGTGGCGGCCTACCGCCGCGATCTGAAGCGGTTTCTCGAGTGGTGCGCCGGCCGCCCTCTTGCCGAGCTGACAATTCAGGACCTCGGCGATTACGCAACCTGGCTTCACGGGCATGGATTTCAGCCGGCCACGCTCGCCAGGCATCTCGTCTCGCTCAAAGTTTTCTTTCGCTATCTGCAACTGGAAGGCGTTTTGACGCGCAACCTGGCCGAGTTGCTCGGCAGCCAAAAGCTGTGGCAAAGGGTGCCCCAGGTGCTCAGCCCCGAACAGGTCGATGCCCTCCTCGGAAGCCCCACGCCCGACGACCCTTTCTGGCGGCGGGATCGGGCGCTGCTCGAACTGCTGTATGCAACCGGATGCCGGGCGTCGGAACTCTCCAATCTGAAGATGCAGGATGTGCATCTCGACGAAGGATATTGCCTCTGCCGAGGCAAGGGCGACAAACAGCGGATCGTCCCCCTGGGCGCTCGCGCCAAAGACCGTTTCCAAGAGTGGCTCGACCAGGAGCGAGAACTCCTCGCGGCCAGGGCCGCCGAAAAGCCGCCCTGGGCGCTGCTGTCGTATCGCGGGCGGCGTCTCAGGCGGGAGCGGATCTGGGAACTTCTGAAACGGTACGTCCGCAGGATCGGCGTTTCGCCCGACGTCAGCCCCCATACCCTCCGCCACAGTTTTGCCACTCACCTGCTGGCCGGCGGCGCCGACTTGCGGCAGGTCCAGGAGATGCTCGGCCACGCAAGCATCGCCACGACGCAGATTTACACCCACGTCGATACCTCGCGGCTAAAGGCGGTTCACAAGAAATTCCACCCCCGAGCTTAGGTCGAAATGAATTCCGCCCCAGGTCTTTTGCGTGTAAACGGAATGAATTCCGTTCTACCAGGGGGGGCGGCAGGCGAGGTCAGTCCGGTTTTCGCGGTGGCGTGAACTTGATCTTTTCGACCAGCTTGATGACGCGCCCGCCCTCAATATAGCCTGATACGGCCGTGATCGCCTGGATCACGTACTCGTAGCGGAGATTGTAGTCGCAGTCGAATTCAACTTCGGTGCTCTCCAGGGTGCCGGGCCCCGGGGCATCGCCCACGACGCCACGGATTCTCTTTCGCAAGTCCGCAAGATTCGGGACAGACACATCGGCAAAGCGGATGCTCGCGATCCTGCCGGTCGGCGTTGCCGTGATGCGGACCTTGATCGGCGGGATCGCACTCGGGTCGGGCGTGCCTCGAGCGGCGGCCTGGGCGGGCATTTTGACGTTGAAATCGCCCTCGGGAGCGACGATCTTGAACGTCAACAGGAAGAACACCAACAGCAGGAACACGACGTCGATCATCGACGTCATCTGTAGTCCGCTGGTTTCTTCCGACTGGGCGGCGTTGCGGATTCTCATCGGTCAGGTATCCGTCAGGCGAGTGGTGACGAGTTCTTGCTGTTTCGCGCGGAGCGCGAATTTTTCAAAGCCCACTTGCTGGCAGATCTGGATCACCTGCTGCACCACTCCGTGTTCGGTGCTCCCGTCCGCTCGAATGATGATCGTCGCCTCGCGGGCCTTGCCTTCGCCCTTGCGAACGAGGACCTGGTGCTCGAGGGTCAATAGACGCGTAAGCCCCGCGATCGGGACCTCTTGGGCTCCAATGATGGCAACCTCCTCGGAAATCACGTTGATCGTGATCGGGGATTCCGCGGGGGCGTCGGGCGGCTTGGCCAGCTCGCTCGAAGGGAGGTGGACCCGCTGGTTCTGATCCGCCTCGCTGAAATTGATCACGACCATGAAGAACGCGATCAACTGGAACACCATGTCGATCATCGGCGTCATGTCGGCTTCTTGGATCTTCGTGGAAGTCTTGGCCCATCGCATGGCGAGCGTTTTCCGAAAATCAAAAACGATAGGAGAGTTCAACGGCGGCGGCCGCGGCGGCCGTCGCTACTTCTTGGCGCCGCCGACGTTCTGGAAGCGGCTCATCAGGCCCTCGCTGATGATCCCAACTTCCAACACGAGTCGAGCCAGCCGGTTCTTGAGGATGTTGTATGCGCCGATCGCCGGAATCGCGATCAAAAGGCCGATCAACGTGGTGATCAATGCTTGGGAAATGCCCGCGGCCAATTCGGACGGCTTGGGAGTCGTCGGGCTTTCGGCGATCGTGCGGAACGACGCCACCATGCCGACAACGGTCCCCAGCAGCCCGACCATCGGCGAGATCATCCCGACCAGGCCAAGATGGCTGTTGCGGTGTTCGAGCTTCATGCTCTCGACCTCCCCAACCTCCTGCATCGCCTCGATCGCCTGGGCATAGCCCGACTGGAGCTTCTCGAGCCCCGCCGAGAGGACCAATCCGAGGAACGACTCGTCGGCCTTGGCGATTTCGTAGGCCTCCTGGTACCGCTTCTCGTTCAGATGGCCTTCAAACGTCTGGACCAGCGTTTCCGGGATCAGGGCGTCGCGCCGCACGGCGAGCAGGTTCATCACGAACAGGGCGACGGTGATGAACGAAAGGGCCAGAAACGTCAGGCTGAACGTCCACCCCAGGGATCTGAACAGAAAGACGAGGTAGCTCTCCGATTCCGGCGCCGCGGGCGCCGCCTCAGCCGCGGAACCTGCGGCTGGCGCGGAAGACGCGGCGGGCGCGGCGGGCGCGGCGGGCGCGGCGGCTGGTTCGGCCGCTCCAGCATCCAAGTCCAGCGGCGGCTCATCCGCGGCATAGACCGGCGCGCCGCCAGAGAGCGTTAGCGCCGCAGCCGCGCCAACGATGAGCAGAGCGAACAACAGCAGAGCCGCATGAGCTCCCTCCGAAACGTGCAACAACCGACGCCGCATCATGACCTCCAGAAAACTGTGCTACAGCAGACTTGCCTTCAGCAGCCGAAGTCTTAGTCTAATCGGGGTTTGTGGATTTCGTAAACCGGCGGAAGGTGAAAAACACTCCGCAAATCAGGCCCCTTCGCCGCGCCGCTAGCGGGGAGACCGTTTGTATCGCTCGCGCAGAGTGCGGGCGGCGTCCGCGGACCGTTCCGGCATCTGCCGCTCGTTCCAAAGCTCGACCAGGTTGTAGAGCGCTTCGATGTGCTCCCGGGCCGAACTGAAATAGATCAGATCGACGTGAAGGAACGCCAGGAGGGCTTCCTTGGATTTCCCCGCGGAGCGATAGGCGGCCCCCAGGGCGTTGTAGGCCTCGGCCAGGAGCCGGGAGTCTTCGGGATCGGCCTGCTTGATGACATCCTCGATCATCGTCGAGGCCTGATCGATCTGGCCGGTGGCGGCCAGGCAGCGGGCCCGCCCGAGCGTGGCCGCAAGCTTGGCCCGCTGCACCGGTTCGGATGAGTCCTGAATCTCCAGGGCGGCCTGGAAGGCGGCCGACGCCTCGTCCACTTGCTTCTGGGCCAGGTGGGTGCGGCCGAGGGCCACGGCGGCGCGGGCCTTGTAGTCGGGCCAGGGCGCGTTCTGCCCGACAAGCTTGTAGGCGCTCGCTGCGGCACTGGCGTTGCCCAGCGCCATCGCCAGGTCGCCGACAAGCAACTGGGCCTCGAAGTGGTGGAAGCTGGACGGATGGGCCTTGACGAAGGCGAACATCTTGCTGCCCGCCTCGGCAATGTCGCCATTGCCAACCAGGGCCATCTGGGCCAGGCAGTAGGCCTTGTAGAACTCCACGTCCTGGACGATCTCGGGGCGCTTGATCGACGACGTGTCAAGGTCGGCCAGCGCGGCCAGCGCGTCTTCGTAGCGGCCCGTGGAAACGTTCGACCGGGCCGTCTTGAGCACGTTCGGCTCG
>JAMOAF010000079.1 GCA_023621895.1 Planctomycetota bacterium | reverse complement strand
GCTTGCTGAACAACCCCGATCCGGCGCGAATTCCAGCCATCCTCGCGCTTGCCGACAACGCGCGGCGCAGCCTGCGCGCGGATGTCGTTGAAGTGCATCTCCTGCGGCTGCTACAGGCCAATCTGGATTGGGACACCTCGGCCGGGCACTTCCCCATGGCGCTGGTTGCCAACGGTCTCGCGGAAGAGGCCGCGGCGCCCGAAGATCGCCGGGCGATCTTCTGGACGGCGGGCCTGATCGACCAGGCCGATGCCAGCCGGCGACTGGCCAACGACCACCTCTTCGTCGGGTCTCCAGAGAGTCTCGCCGAGGCGAAACGCCTCTGGCAAGAGGCCGTCGGCGACGCCGCATCGAGCAAGGGCTACCAATTCGCAGCGGCCAGGGCCGGCCAGGTCGCCGAGGCCTACCGCCTGCGCGATCGGGCATGGCGGCGGGCACCCTACCTGGCGCAATGGCTTTTAATGCGAAATTATGAAGGCGACGTTGCCAGCCCAAGCGATCTCTGCGACTTGCTGGTGAGCTTGCGGCAGTTCGCCGGACTGCTGGAAGACGGCCTCGAACAAGGCCGGTGGAGCGAGGAACTCGGCCGCGCACAGGCAGCCGTCAACAGCACGCTCGGCCGGCTGGAGAAAGCACTGGCCGATGATTGTTACCAGTTGAGGACAAGCGCCGGTGAGGACCGGAAGACGCTGCGCAGCGCGGAGCTGGCTTTTCAAGTGCCGCTGGTGACGGGCCAGCAGCGCAACCTGTTGCGCGAAAAACACTTGCGAATTCTCGCTTCACGAGCCGCCGTTGAAGCGGCTCGGGCCGCCGCGACGGAAGATGTCTCTCCGCCCGCCGCCGAGGCGGCAAAAAGCGACCGGCCGGTCGACATGATCGACCGCCTGGTCCGATGGCCGCTCCATCCGGCTCTGTTTCTGCTCGACCGATCGCCCTTGGGAGGCGGCGACCCGGACAAGCCGGGCACGGTGCGGGAGTTGACGTTCCTCGACGCAAAGGCGGTGGAAAAAACCGGCCGCGATCGCCAGACGGTGCTCGCCGATCTTGCCCGCCAGGGAGAGGAAGTCCGCCGTCTGCTCTCGGCCACCCGCGAGGACGCGAAACGATGGAGCGACCAGTCGGATCGCATATTGAAGTCGAGCGAGAAGGAGGCTGGTCCGGCGACGCGGTTGCGGGCCGGCTATAGCAAGGCCGAGCGGCTGATCGGTGTCTCGGCGCCGCTGTTGGCCGCCCGCTTGTGGCCCCGCGAAGAAGACAGCCCCGCGGGCCGCCTGCGGCGGCTCGATCTGTGTTTTCTCCTCCAGTGGCACTGCCGGCGGGCTACCGACGATTTCTGGGGGCCGGCGCCCGGCGCAAAAACGCCTTTCTTTCAGATTGCCGCGGCACACTACCTGGAGTCCGCCACGAGACTGCTGCCGATTTCCGACGCTTTCCAGGGCGCGCCGCTCTCGGTGAATGAGTTGTTGGCCCCGCGCGTCGAAGCAGCCGAGCGCGGCGCCCGGATCGACGCCCAGGACCTGACGCTGATTGAGGAAGATGCATTTCTGCCACACGCCAGCACGGTGATTGCCCCCAGCCAATTCCCGCCAGGGGTGGCGGCTTTGCGACTCGAGGCGGCCGGCGGTCGAGTGATTGAGGTCCGCACTAGCCAGGGCGCGGCCCGGCGCCGGTTGGCGGCGCCGATCGGCGGTTCCGCGGCGCCGCTTGAATACCTGGTGCCCAATGACGAGCGGCTTCAAGGCGTGACACAATGCCGCGCGGTGGTCTTCTTCCGCGGGCACGTGTTCGACCGGCCGATCGCCGTGATTCGCCCGGAGGCCAGCGTGGAAGTGGTCCATGTGCGCCCCGTCTACCCCCGTCCCACGGTGACCGTCCACGGGGAATCCCGCGATCCGGGCTATTCCGTTTTTGTCTTCGACTGCTCGTGGAGCATGAACGCCCACGTCGGCGGCGACGAGGCCAATCCGCGCCGCATCGACATGGCGCGCAGCGCGCTTTTGGAGATTCTCCTGCGGCTTGCCAAATCGAAAAACCCGCACCGAGTCGGGCTGCGAATCTACGGCCACCGGGCCGGCTGGGACCCGCGAAATCAAGAGGTGATCATCACGCGGCCGCCCGGGCTGGAGATCCACCCCAGCGCGGATGTCGAGCTGGCGCTCCGCCCCGGCCGTTTCACGGAAGTGGAACTCGAGGCTGTCCGGAAACGCCTCGATGACCTCCAGCCGACCGGCGAGACGCCGCTGTACCTCTCGATCATCCAGGCGATCGGCGACTTGCGGGTGGGGCCGGAGGCCTCGCAGCGGCACATCGTCGTGATTACCGACGGATTCAACCAGCAGAGCAGCGGCGGGCCCGCCGGCACGCGGAAATACCGCAAGGACGTTGAAGACGAACTCAACCTTGCCGGCAATCAAAACATCCAACTCGACATCATCGGCTTCGACTTGGCCGCCGAGAACCCGGCCGAAGAACGAAGCCTCGCCGATCTGAAAGAGCTGGCCCAGCGAACCGGCGGCGAGTTCTACCCCGCAAACGATCCGAGCGGCCTTGTCGCGGCTTTGGAACAATCGCTCCAGTTGAGCCGGTTTGTTGTGATCCCCGCGGGCGCCGCCGGGCAGACGCCGGCCGAGCCGATCGACCTGGAACGAACATGGGAGGTCGACCATCCCCCGGGGCGCAAGCTCCCGTACATCGTGCGGCTTGACGCGCCCGGCCGGGCAGCCGAAACGGAGGTGGAACTCTCGGGCGGAGAAGCAATCGAGCTTAGCTTGCGCGGCGATCCGCGCGCCGGGCCGGCGCGGCTCGTGCATCAGCGGTACGACAAGAGCCTGCGCGATTTCTTCGACCCGGCGGTCAATCCGCGGAATCCGGACCAGGCGTTCTACATTGGCGCGCACCTGCCCGAATGGCGCGGCACGGCAGTGCATTTTCCAATATCGATCCAGAATTCCGTGGCTGAAGACTTCAGCCCGCGGCCCGCCGAGGCTTGGATTCAAATCGCGCCGCTCGATTCGCGCGAGGCGCCCACTTTTCCGGAATACGTGTTCTACGATCTGCTCTTCGAAACCGACCGGCCGGTGCCGGTGCTGTCCTGCACGGCCTTGAACTGGCCCCTGGATGCCCGCTCCGCGCGGCTCCAGGTCTGGGTCAAATTCGAGGAATCCCCGCCGGATCGAGTGATTGCCGTCGGCGACATGCCGCGCGGCAACCCGCTTCCGATCGAGAACCTGGCAGTCTCCCTGGAGGCCGAAATCCGCCAAGAAGATCGTCAAGGCCCGGCGCGCCTCGTGCTGGTCGAACGCCATTCCCCTGGCGGCGACGTCCACTCGTTGAAGATCGCGATGGACCCGCCGCCCGAGCGGAGCCGCCACCGTTTCAGTCGAGATGTCGGAATCGTCCGGCACACGTTCGAGTATGGGAAGGCGGCGCCCGACGAGATCAAGAACTACAAGATAGCGATCACACGCCGCGAGACGATCATCGCCGGGGCGGTGACGATTGGAAAACCCCTCAAGGTCGATATACCGCGGGCGGCCATCTCGGGCCCGAGATGACTCCGCCTGGCTGGCGACCGGCCGGCCGCAACCGTTCACGCCCCGGGGCCGGCTCGACGCAGGCCCTTGCGCCGGCTGCGGCTGTGCCAGCCGCCGGCGCGGATCGATCGCTCGGGTTGCGCGGGCGAAACTGTGCAAATCTTCCGGAGGAGACTGCCATGTCGCAAGAGTTCGCGGCCGGTTGTGAACCGGTCCCCGGGACCGGGTACCGCCTGCTCTCGGTCCTCGGCCGGGGAGGGTTTGGGGAGGTCTGGAAGGCAACCGCGCCGGGCGGGGCCGAGGTCGCCGTCAAGGTCATCCGGCTCGGCGGCCGAGAAGGCCGCAAGGAGTTCAAGGCCCTTCAACTCGTCAAGAAGGTCCGGCATCCGAATCTCGTCCCCACGAGCGCCTTTTGGCTCCTCGACGCCGACGGGCACGTGATCGACGAAGACCTGCTCAAGCAGGACGATTGGCTCAAGGCGGCGGAGCCGGGCGCGCCGCTTCACGAGACGATGGTCGCACCGGCGGCATCCTCGCTGTTTCAACCCAAGCAACTGATCGTCGTCATGGGGTTGGGCGATAAAACCCTCAACGACAGGTTGGAGGAGTGCCAGCAGCAGGGCCTCCCCGGCATTCCCGAGGACGAACTGCTCTCGTACATGGAGGATGCCGCCCGGGCGATCGATTTCCTCAACAGCCCGGTCCATGCGATGGCCACCGGACCGGCGGCGATCCAGCACTGCGACATCAAGCCCCACAACATCATGATCGTGGGCGATTCGGCGCAAGTCTGCGATTTCGGCCTGGCGCAGATGCTCGGGGCCGACCGCACGACGACTGCGGCGGCGAGCCTCGCCTACGCCGCGCCCGAGTGCCTCCGCGAAGGAAAACCCAGCGGCTCCACCGACCAGTATTCCCTGGCCGTCACCTACTACGAACTCAGGACAGGCCTGCTCCCCTATCGAGAACAGACCCAGATGGCCGTCATGGACGCCAAGATCAGGCAGGAACTCGATTTTTCCGAGCTTTCCGCCCAGGAAAGGGCCGTCCTCGCGCGGGCCACTTCAGCGGATCCCGAAGCCAGGTTTTCTTCCACGAGCGAGTTCGTCGAACGGCTTCGGGCGGCCGTCCGCGGCGAGGAAGAGGCGGTCGGACTCCGGCCGCGCGGCGGGCGCGGACCGCTGCTCGTGCCGATCTCGGTCACGATCGGGCTGGCGCTGGTCGTCCTTGGGGGACTATGGCTGCTCCATCGCCAGGACCAGAAACGCGCCGGCCAGGCGCCGGAAGTCTCCCGGCAAGAAGGCGGCCAGCTCGCCCCGCCGGGCCGGGAGACCGGCCCGGGCGGCGAGCGGCCCAAGCAGCCCCCGGCCGAACCGATCGCTGAAATCCTCGCCGCCGCCGAGCGGCAACAGACCTCCGGCCAGTTCCGCGAAGCGGCCGACTCGTACACGCGGGCGATCGCGCTCTCAAAGGAAAACGCCGAAGCCTTTTTTCACAGAGGCGAGTGCCTCCTCAAGCTCGGAGAGGCGGCTTCGGCAATCGCCGACTTTGAACGCGCGGCGCAGTTGAACAAGGATCGCTACGGGACGCATCCCGCGCTGGCCGAGGCCTACCTCGCCCGCGGAACCGAAGCGCTCAAGAACAACGAGCCGGAAGGGGCGATCAGCGACCTGACCGAGGCGATTCGCCACAAGCCCCGCGACGGACAAGCCTACAGCCGGCGCGGAGTCGCCCATTTCACACTCAAGCAGTTCCCGGAAGCCGTCAACGATTTCACTTCCTCGATCGAGATCGACAACGACCCGAGCGACTACGTCCGCCGCGGCAAGGCCCTTCAGGTCATGGGGCGCGTCGATGAGGCAATCGCCGATTTCACGAAAGCCGCCCAAATCGATCCGAAAAACGTCGCAGCTTATTACTATCTCGGGGACAGCCTCCTGCAAAGAGACAACCGCGAAGGGGCCTTCGCCGCCTTCTCCGAGGCGATCCGGGCGGGCGAGGCAGTGGCGGATCCTCCGGAGGAATTGAGCAGCGCGCACGCGCTGCGAGCGAACTGCAACATGCAGACCGGGCAATTCGCGGATGCCGTGGCCGACCTGACGCAGGCCATCCGGCTCGGGTCGCGGGACCTGCGCTCGCTTTACGAGTGGCGAGCATCCTGCTTCGAGAAACTCGGGCGGATGAGCCCGGCGCGGTATGATCGGTCGATTCTGGCCAGCCTCGACGCACTGGAAAAAAACGCCGACGATCCCAAGGCCCACAACGAACTGGCCTATTACCTGGCAACCAGCCCGGAGGCAGAAATCCGCGACGGGAAAAAAGCCCTCGAGCATGCCCAGCGCGCGTGCGAACTCACTTCCTGGAAAGAAGCCGAGTACCTCGACACCCTGGCCGCTTGCTACGCCGAGAACGGAGATTTCGCCGAAGCCATCCGCTGGTCGCAAAAGGCGATCGAGTTGGCCACCGACGCCGAGGACGCCAAATACTACAAGAGCGCGCTGAAACTCTACCAGGAAAACAAACCCTACCGGGATCAGATCGAGGCCACGCCCGAGAAGTGATCTTCGCCGCCGATCGGCCCTACAACATCGAGGGCGTCCGGTTGGCGCGGGTCGTCCGGCCGAAGTGGCGGTTGAACATCACCCGCAACTCGCCGTCGAATTCCTGGTCGGCGCCGCCGCCGAGCGGGGTCCCGTAACCGACGGTCAGGGTCGACTTCTCAAACTGGAAGTGAGCCCCCAAAACCGCGGTGAAGACCTCGAAGTTGTTCATCGGCTGGCCGATGAGGAAATCGCCGCTGCGGATATAGTCCGCGTCCTGAAGGGCCAGGTTCCAGTGCAACTCGGCTGTCCAGGCCACGCCCTCGATGCCCCCGGGGCATCCCTCGTTGCGGTAGACCCACTGTCCGATGCCGACGTCGAAATACTGGAACGTGCTGTCCGTCAGCCGGCCTGCGTGCGCCAGGCCGTTGCCCTGGTTGACGCGAACCGGACTGCCGTTGGTGTCGACGTCGTACTGCAAAAACGCATGGGCGAAAAAGCTATCGTTCGGCGTCCAAAGCCAGCCCACGAACGGCGCCACGTGGGTCGACTCGTTGTCGATCTCGATCAGCAGGGACCGGCCGACCATGCCGACGCGCGTGGAATCAGCGGTGGGAACGCCAACAGACAGTCCACCGGAGAACGCCATCGTCTCGGTCTGAACCAGCAGCGCCTTGAAGGTCAGCAGCATGTTGCCGAATTCACCCGAGGTCACCCCGGGCGTCTCTCCGATCGTCAGATCGCTGTCCAAGGTCGACGCCATGGGCGCCTTCAGTTCGAACGACGCGGCGCCCCGGCAAAACGTCTTCTCGAACCCGAGAACGAACCGATTGACGTTCACGCCGCCGGGGTACAGGGGCACGTTGTCGAAATAGCTGTAGTCGAAGATCAACCGGTCGCGCGGCATCGGGCTGGTGTTCTCGGCGATCTTCAGCTTGCCCACCACGCCGCCGCTGCCGGGATTGATTACCGGCACGAAATACCGGACGTCGAATGCGGAAGTGTAGCCGGTGGGGTAATAGTAATCTCCGCCATCGGGGCCATCGTAGGATGTTTCACCGGAAACGAGCGTCCCTCCAGCGGGCACGGCGCTCAAGGGAGGCCCGCCCAACCGCGCCGAGGCGTCGTTGTAGTTGATGATCGGAATCGGAAACTCCTGCTGGGACGCTGGATCGTGAAACGCGACCCTCGTCTGTTCCCCCAAGATTGTGTAACCGGTGGCGTAGTCGTATCGCAGTCCCGAAAAGGAGTAGCTCTGGACAATGCTCGACGCGGCGCCATAACTCCCGAACATGTCGCCGATCATGTACGGTGCGGCCGATGCGGGGGCCCGGGCGGCGCCAAAAGTGCCCGCCAGCGCGCTGGGGGCGGGCGATGGCGCCGCCGGTTCGACCCCCGGCTCTTCTACACCCGGCGCGTAAGGCGCCGCTTCGGCGATCCCCGGCGCAGCGGGCGCCATCGGGGCCGTCGGGCAAACCACCCGGCCGCTCCAGCGGCGGCATCGAGCGCACTGGCACGGGACTGCACGGCTGCCGGAATACTGCACGACCGCGTAGCCCGGCTCGCGCGTGCTTTCACTGGGCAGGATGCCGGGTGAATCGGGCGAATCGGACTTTGTGGATGGCAGGCTGACCTGGCTGAAGACCGGCGAAGTCTTCTTCGCCTGCGGCGATGCCGGCGTGGGAACTGGCGGCATGGGAGCCTCCAGACCCCGGAGCACCCCCTCGCCCGTCTCCTTGCCGCTCGGTTCGGTCGGTCCCTCTTTTTTCTCCTTGGGCGCCTCCGCCGGGATCGGAATCTGGTTGCAGGCGCGGAGGGCCATATCGGCGGCGGCGCGGACTCGAGCGGAGGGCTCCTTGTAGCAATTGTTGCTGTCCGTTCCAAGGGCCATGTCCTTCAACTTCTCCTTGACCCGCGCGTCGCAGCATGTCGCCCGATTGCAGAGCGAGCACGGATTGCCAGCGGCCCTGCAAAAGGCTACGGCGGCCTCGTAACGGACCTCTTCGGTGCAATCGTCCAAAGCCGCCAGGAGCGACTCTTTCACCCCCGGGTAACAGCCGCAGGCAATTTCGGCGAGATACTTGATCGCCTTGATCTTCTGAGGCTTGAGGTCCTCCTGTTGCTTGATCTCCGCCGCCGCCTTGATTGCCGGATTGTCCGACGCGAGGTTCGCCGGATCAGCCAGGGCCTTCAGAGGTGGCTTGCGCTCCAGATTGGGACGCTCGCCCTTTCGATTGACAATGCCGTCGTACGACCGCCGGAAAGTCTGCGGAATGCCCAGGAACTGCCAAAGCGTCGCAGGCTTGGCTGGCGGCGACTGCGCCGGCGCGGGGCTCTCGCAGCCAAAGAGAACCGCCAACACCAGGCACGTTGCGAGAAAACGTATAGTCCTCATCACCCCCCCATTCTGGCCCCAAAACCAGAGAGAATTGGCGTGTTCTTCGGCACGCGAAACAGCTGCCAATTGCGGAATTCAGGTATTCTGCGAGCTTTGCGAGGGATTTAAGCTTTAATTGCTGTCCCCCCGAATTGCCCACATCGTCGCGTATCGTCCGCGGGACTTTTCCAACTTTAGGACTTATTACGATTTCGACGGTCAGGTGTGGGTACGATCCGAATCTGCCTGTCGGCTACAATCTGGAGCCGGGCGCGGTCTTGAGCGGGCCGCACTGCCAGGTAGATGCCTCCCATGGTCGGAATTTGCAGGAATAGCCCGACGCTCGGGGGGGTCGTCTCGGCCACGGTCAATTCGAACCGCTGGCGGCCAGCCCCGATGATCGACAGCCGGTTGCTCGCCTTGGATTCGGTTGTCAGAAGGGCCCGCTCCGGCCCGTGGCAGATATCCAGCCGCAGCCGATCCCCGCTCTGCCGCGTGAAGGCCAGCAGGAACCGGCCGATCCGGGGAACCTCCAGATCAAGGGCGACTCGCTGACCGGAACAACTCAGCAAAGTGACGAAAAAAGGTTCTCCACAAGCACGCTCAAAACGGAGAGATTCAAACAGCTTAAGCTGCCGAACCAGGTGGCCGAAGTCTGCTGGCCGATTGAAGATGGCCTGCTGCATCGAGCAGTTGTGACCAGCCTTTCTGGGGGGGGAATAACCAGGCGACCGTTGGCCACCCGGCCGCCTGCTGACGTCCGCTGGCCCCCAGGATGCAACCGCTTCACCAGCCTGCACGCCAGCCAAAGTCTGCACAGACTCTTTTCCTTCCATGGGTCCGAACATTCACACACACTCCTTCCCTCTGGGGGGTCCTGAAATTCCCAAAATTGCCCATGACGCAAGCGCCAGGCGGCCGCACTCCGCGAAACCCGCCTGGTCTGTCAATCTAGAAGGCCGGTTTTCCAGGGCGGTTGATTCGAGACGGAAGTCTAAACAGGGACCGGTCTTATTCCAACGGCACTTCTCATAAAACGACACGTCATATTCATAAAATTTCATAAGCTCCGGGGTTGCCAAAGTCTCGCTGTCAAAACACGCTGAGTCTCCCGGCATTCAGGCCAAATGGCATCCATCGGCACCAGTTCTTTACAGCTAGATAGGGGGTTTGTGTCACCCATATATGGCAT
>JAMOAF010000956.1 GCA_023621895.1 Planctomycetota bacterium | reverse complement strand
GGATGCGTATTTTCCCGCCTTTTCACACGCTCGACTGCTGCCCGGACTGCGGCGGCAGGCTGCTCCCTTCGCGGTGTGAGCCGGAAGTGCTCCAGCAGGTGGAAATCACGGAAACGCCCACGGTCGTGACGGAACATCAAGGGTTGGCCTACTGGTGCCCGCACTGCCGCAAGGTGCATTACGCCCCGATGCCCGAGCCGGTGGTGAAGGCGGGCCTGTTCGGTCCGCGGTTGACCGCGCTGGTCGCCTTCATGAAAGGCGTCTGCCACGCCTCGTTCTCCACGATCCGCAAGTTCCTCCGCGACGTGGTGCGGGTGGACGTTTCCCGCGGCTATCTGGCCAAGCTCATCAGCAAGGTGAGCGAATCGTTGGCCCCGGCGTACGCGGAGTTGTTCAAGCGTCTGCCGGGCGAGGCCGTGCTGAACATCGACGAGACCGGGCACAAAGAAAACGGCCAGAAGTTTCGGACCTGGTGCTTCCGCGCCCAGTTTTACATGCTCTTTCGCATCGACAAGTCGCGGGGCTCGAAGGTCCTCGTGGAAGTGTTGGGCGAGGAGTTCAACGGGATGCTGCGCTGCGACTACTTCAGCGCCTACCGCAAGTACATGCGGGACTGCGATGTGCTGGTGCAGTTCTCCATGGTCCACCTGATCCGCGACGTGAAGTACCTGCTGACGCTCCCCGAACGCGAGGTTCAAGCTTACGGCCAGCGTCTGCGGGAGGCCTTGCGCGATCTCTTCGGCGTGATCCACCGCCGTGAGAAGGTGAAGGCGGCGGCGTTTCAACGGGCCTTGGCAGCGGCGCGGGAGCGAGTGATGCGGGCGGCCACAACACGTGTGCCGGACGCCAGGCACACCCGGAATTTGGCGAAACGGTTCCGTGAAAATGGGGAAGCGTACTTCCGCTTCATCACGACACCGGGCATCGACCCAACGAACAAAAAAGGCCGCCGGTGGTGCGAGCGAATCTGGACGGTGATCGCCACCTGCGCCCAACAGGGTCGTGCGGTCTTTCAGTTCTTGCTCGACTTGGTACAAGCTCATCTCTGCGGTACGCCCCCGCCCTCGTTATTGCCGTCGGACCCCTGACGGCCTCTCATTTTCTTCCCTTCCCGTCGTGTCTCGCGGACGCACTACGCACCCCGTGAACGCTCACCCGGCCGCTAAGCACTTCGAATGGGGCGGCTACGAGACGTGGCTCGGATCGTGCGCCTTCGAGCCGCACGGTTCGGAAAAACTGCTCGACACGCTGCTGGAAATGGTGGCGGAGATTCGCGACGTGAAGTGATCGTGAGCCGGTCATCAAATGTGCAAGGCGGCCAGTCTCCCCTTTGCGATTGCGATACAACACCGCACACCAAGTCGAGCGCAAGTTCGTTCTATCGCTCTCCACCCGGTTGACGCACCTGTCGGCACGGGCCGCTGGTCAGTTGCCGCAAGGCCTCCCGGACTGCCGGAGAATAGTTGTTATAGTCCACACACTCGAGGCTGATGCCGCAGGCACCTTCACGGTGCGCAAGACGGGTGAGCGCCTCCGCCAGCTCTTCAGGCTTTTTTCCCGTCGATTGCTGGTAAGCCGGGAGACCAAGGCCGGTGAAGTTGTATTGTTGGACGGGACACCACACGCGGCACGGGCCGGCCACCGTACGAAGCACCTCGCGATAAGCGGCCTGGGTGCTCTCCAGCGGCGCCTTCTTGTCCCACTTGACATAGTTTATCACCAGCGTGTCCACGAGTCCCTCCTCGACCCACCGCCGCCAGTCGGCGCCGCAGCGGATCAGGGGCTCATCGCCCAGCGGCGCGATCTCGGGGATGCCGACCGCCAACTCCACGCGGCGTCCCGAAGCCTTCAAATGGTCGCGCAGCTGACGCAGGAAACCGGTCACGTACTCCGAGACATGCCGGCACCAGCGAAGGTCCTTGGGATCGGTCGGAGAGGCTTCGCCGTGCTTCTTTCGATAGGCTGAGACCACCGGCTCGACATACTCGTAGCCCGGGCCCCACGCGCCGGTCCGCCAAAAATCGAGGAACAACACCTCCACGCCTCGCTCGATCAACTCGTCCACCAGGGCCAGCTTGTGGCGGACCACCGGCTCGTAAGCCAGGCTTACGCGTCCCCACCAGGGTTGCCCCGTCGCGGTCTGCCCCCAGTACTGCGGATGCTCGAGGTTGAACTGGCCGATCGTCCATCCGGCCCAATGCGTCTCCTCAAAGGGCCAATGGATTCCCGGACGCAGCCCTCGCTGCTTGCACAGCCGCACGACCTCAGCGATGATGTCGGGCTGGGTTTCGCCATAGCGGACCCAGCCGCCCACGGACCGATTGTCGGCGATGCGTCGCTTGTCGAGCTGGCTGCTGTGGTGATGCGCCTCGACATGGCTGTGGTAGCGCATCGTGGAGCCGCCGCAGTTGCGCCAGAGGATGGTGGTGGCCCCCGTCTCCTGCACGTGGTCCAGAATCTGAGCCAAGCCTTCGGCCTTCTCCGTGTCGAAGACCGTGGCGAAGTCGAAATGATCGACCCAGGCGGCCACCTCGAAACGTTCCGGCTCGAGGGCGCTGGCTTGCTTCGCCAACCCCAGGCATGCCACGGCGATCACGGGGCCAATCCACTTCTGCATGATGTTTTCCATCGTATCACGGTTTCGTCGGCGTCCCGGGGAGATGTTCCGTCCAGAACCACGCCAACGAGTCGCCCCGGGCTTCTTCGGCCGAGAGTTCTCGACCGTAGACCGCGACGTCGTAGATCCAGCCCTGCAGCGGAGCGGTGCCGTTGTATTGCGTTCCGATCCGTACCTGGACTGGAGGGCCATAGACGTATAACGCATCCGAGGCTGTCATCTGCTGCGGGGCGCCATCGACATACAACCGTACGCGTCCCGCGGCGTCACGCATGCCGGTCAGCGTCACTGGCCGACCCGTGGGCAAGGGTCCGTCGGATCGCGCGCCGCGGTATGCCAGTTCCGTGGTTCGCGAGTTGAACCATGCCCGGCCGTCATCCGTGATGTACAGTTGCCAGCCTAGTCGGTTGCCCGGATACTCCCCCATCGCAATCATGGCAAACTTGCGTTCCTCGGGTGCTTTCACCACGGCGCGGACGGCAAAGGCCCTGTTGCCGAAATCGAATCCCTTGGCGTTGGGGATCACGATCGAGGCCCCCGGCGGCCCAAAACCGACGGCCGCCTCGCGCCAGATGGGCGCGCCTCGAATCTGCCCGTCGTTTCCCCAGGGGCTTGAGTCGGCGACTGTCGTGCCCGGCCGTTTCGCGAAGTCATAGTGCAAGACCTGCTCGCGGTTCACGGCCGGGATGCTTGGCGGCGGCGCCTTCGGCAGCACGGGCGTTGGGAGACAGTAAAGCTTGTACGATCCCGAGCGGTCGTTCTCCAGCACGAGGCGGCGGCCATCGGGAGACCAGGCCGGGCTTCGAGACTGTCCGGGGCCCACCTCTTGGCGCGCGCGCTGGCCGGTCCGCACGTCGAACAACTACACGCCCCAGCCCGAATCTCCCAGCCGGAACCCCGTGCATGCCAGGACATTTCCCACCGGGCTCCAACGCGGGCCATAGAAACTGCTCTGCGCGTCGGTCAAGGCACAGCCCTCATCCGGACAGTCGACATGCGCCAGGGCGATTCGCCAATTATCGCGGAAGCCGGCGATCGTGCCGTAGGCGAACGAGCGTCCGTCGGGCGAGAAGGTTGCCTGCACCGCGGCGCGGTCGTTCCCATCGCGGCGGAGCACGACTTTCGGCTCGCCTCCGTCGACCGAGACGGTATACAGGCTCACGGCGTTGCTCTTGGCCTTGGCGCCACGGTCGGACGAGAACCAAACCGTCTTCCCATCGGCAAGGAACATGGGGCAGTAGTCGCGGTGCCGCCCTTGCGTCAGGCGCCGCGGCCGCCCTCCTGCCGCCGGGATCACAAACAGGTTGTAGCCGTCGTCTTGTCCCTCCAAGGCGGTCTTCGTGAAGCAGGCGTAGCTGTACACGATCCACTTGCCGTCGGACGACCAGGCGGGGAACTCGGCATGGCCCGGCCCCACGACCAGCGGTGCAAGGGCCTTGGTCGCCAGATCCAGGACATACAGGTCGAGCGTGTCGTTACGATCGGATTGAAACACGATCCGCTGGCTGTCGGGCGACCAGGCGGCCTCGGTGTCATTGCCGGGGCCCGTGGTGAGTTGGACTAGTTCGGCGCCAAGGGCCGGCACCACGACGCCCGCCAGCCCAACCAGGCTGACGATTCACCCCAGGACACACGCGGACCCCGACCAGGTTTCGTTACGCCGACTTCGCCATCCGCTCGATTGCATTGCAGATTCCCTACGGCCAGGACTTTTCAGAACGGGTGACTTTGGGTTCACATTGCCCACCATGTTACCAAGCCGGCACGCCGGTAGCCACTGCCTGCTGGTCTCTTTGCCCGGGACAACAGGATGATCGACAACGCTCGGGGGATGGGACGAGCGATATATCCGCGTCATACTTGAAAAACGGCAGCAAGGCCAGCAGAATAGGAGCAATAAACCACCAGTTCAATGGAGACGTCAGCGATGAAGACCATATTTGCGGCAATTCTCATCTTGGCGACGGCGGCGGGACAGGCGGCGGACTTCCGCGCGGCTGTGGTCAAGGTTGACATTACCCCCGAGACGCCGCAAATGTTGCGTGGTTACACCCCGCGCATGTCTACCAAGGTGCACGACCGCCTCTATCATCGCATTGTCGCACTCGACGACGGCACGACTTCAGTCTTCCTCATTTCCTCCGATCTCTGCTCGCTCTCGCCGGCCTTCTGTGACCGCGTCACCGGCAACCTGGGCAAAGAGTTGGGCCTGCCGGGGGAGAACATCTGGTGGTCGCTCACGCACACCCATTCGGGGCCCTACGTCGGTCCGCGCGGCGTTTCCTTCTCGTTCATGGACAACCGCTTCCAGTTCCAGATGGATGAGGCCTACACGGCGATGGTGGAAAAGTCGCTTGCGGATGGCGTCCGGCAGGCCCGGCAGAAGCTTTCGCCGGCCAGGCTGGGCATCGGCCGGGGCTACGCGGAGGCCAATATCAACCGCCGCGCCCGGGACGCCGACGGCCAGATCCGCCTCGGCATGAACCCGTCCGGGCCGGTGGACCGCCGCATTGGGCTGGTGCGTCTCGAAAAGGCCGACGGCGATCCTTTGGCCTTGCTGGCCAACTATGCCATGCATGGCACCGTGCTTGGCTCCACTTCCACGGTGATCAGCGGCGACGCGCCAGGCGTCGTCGCCGAATACGTCGAAGAGAAGACCGGCGTTGCGATGCTTTACTTCAACGGCGCCGCCGGCAACATCGCCCCACTCTACAGCACCCGCACGGAGGCCGAGGTCAAGCTCCTCAGCCAGTTCAAGGTGCTGCTGGGCGATCCGATCCTGGACGCCAACCGCCGCCTGCGCACCACCACCGACGTGGTGAAGCTGCGAGCCTCGCGTATCGTTGTCGAGACTCCCAAACGCCCGCAGCTCAAGTGGTCGGATGATCTCAAAGACTATCTTCGCGTTTCCCCGGACGGCACGGAAACGCTGCTGATTCCGGTGCGATTCCTTTCGATCAACGAGGATACGGTCATCTGGAGCGCCCCACTGGAGCTGTTTTGCGAGATTTCCAACGAGATCCGCGATCGCTCGCCCTTTGCCAACACCTTTTACTTTGGCTACACCAACGGCTCGCTTTGCTATCTGCCCACCGAACAGGAGTACATGGCCGGTGGCTACGAGCCCAAGACCTCACCCTTTACCGCCTCCGCGGCCGGCCACCTCAGCGCGGCCGTCAACCGCCACCTGCGCGAGATTTACAACACGCAGGATCCAGCCAAAAAAGAACCTTGAATGAAACCGCATCTGCCCCGTGCCGCAGTCCTGGTTCTGTGCGGCGTGCTGGCTTGCCTCTTGGCCCCGGGCGTGTCCTGCGGGGCCGAATTGCAGGCCAGGGCGGCTTCAGTCGATATCACGCCCCCTTTTGTTGTTCTTCAGCTCCCGGAGCGCGCGTTGGCCTCCTGGTCGCCGGGAAAGAGCTCTTGTTTGGGGTCCCAGTTCAGGCGGCGCCCGGTCCAGCGGGCGATGTTGGCCGGCGGAGTTGATGTTGGGCCCAGTTTCTCCACTTCGGAGGCGGCGTCCACGACGCGGGCATGTTGGCCGGCGTCGGAACGCATATCGCTGAGGTGGTCGACGTGGTTGAGTCCAAAGGCTGGGAAGTGGACTACTTCATGACCTGCGTCTACGAGCGCCACCGCAGCGCCGAGCAACTGCGCAAGCTGCTGGGCCATGTGCCGATCCCCGTCGGCGAGGTCTACCTGACCGAGGATCCGCCGCGCATTTTCAAGTCGATCCAGCAGACCAAGCGTCCCTGCCTGGCCTTCAAGATCCTGGCTGCTGGCCGGCTCTCGGAGCGACAGGCCTGGGTCGAGCAGGCCTTTCGCGACACATTCGCCGGAATCAAGCCCAGCGACGCGGTGATCGTGGGTATCTACGACCGCTACAGCGATCAGGCCGCCGAGAACGCCGCGTTGGTGCGCCGCTATGGAACCCCTGCCGGAACATGACGAACCTCAGGCGGCCGGATGCTCGACCGCCCACCAGCTTGCCAGCGAACCGGCCACCAGCGCCGCGCAGCCCAGCCACAGTCCGGCCGGCGGCGTCACGCGCAAATACGCCGCCGCCACGAGAGTCGACAAGAGCGGCGTCAGATAGGAACAGGCCGACACCAGCCGCATATCGCCCTGGCGCATCGCCCGATCCCAGCAGGCATAGGCAATCGGCACCGTGAGGCCCATCAGTCCGGCCTCGACAATCGCCGGAATCGTAAGACGTCCGCCTTCCAAACGAAGTCCGCTTATGGCCACCAGCAGCACGCCCGCCACGAGCACGAACAACGGCACGGCGCCGGTCGAACGCGCGCCGGCCCAGCGCCTCGCCAGGTTCGAGTACAGCGCCCAGGAAACAGCCGCAGCCAAGGCGCAGGCAAACGCCACCGGATTGCGTCCCAAGGTCTCTGGCACCGCGGCCAAGGGGATCGACTGCCCCTGGCTGAGCACCAAAGCCATGCCTCCCAGGCCGAGGAGCGTGCCCGGCACGAGCACCCAACTGGCCCGCGCGTGAAGCAAGGGAAGCGAAAACAGGACCGTCAGCGCCGGCCAGAGGTAATTGACCAGTCCCAGGGCGATCGATTGCAGATGATCTTCAGCCAATCCCAGGGCGAAAAAGAAGGCCGCCGTGTAGAACACGAACAGTCCACCGCAGCCCAGCAGATAGCGTCGCGGCAGGCCCAGCATTACGCGTATCGCCGCCGGCTGCCGGGCCAGGCACCAGCCCATGCCGACCATACCGCCAAACGTATAAACCACGGCCCCGGCGTTCAAGGGGCCCAACTGGCTACTCACGCTGCGAGCCAAGGCCACGCTCGTGCTCCACAGCACAATCGCCAAGAGTCCACCGAGGGTCGCGCGAAGATTCATCCGACATTTTCCTTCCGGGCTGAGCCTGGACCCGATCCCGGGCTCTTGCGGCCGGCCATTTTACCATCGCGCCCCCTCTCCCGCATCTGGCGTCCACGCGGAGTTCCCGGGCTTCGCTGCCATCTTCGATCAAAGAGTTTTTTTACTCATAGAAATGCTCCTTGACATAAGAGATCGTCTACTTCAGCAGCCACTGGCCAGCCGCGGCTTCCTGTTGCGCGGCGTCGCCAGTGAAGGTCACAAGCTCGTCCGGCGACGTGGCGGCGTGGTACGCGGCGGTGATGAGCGCGGGTTCTGGCCCCTCGCCGGCGAGCCAGAGCGGGCGAGGAGCGCGAAGCGCGAGCAGGCCGGGCAGATCGAGGTATTTCGCGCCGCCAGGGAGGAACATCGGATCGCGGTAGTCGAGCAGCTTGCCGAAGCGGAACCCCTGGGTGTCCACCGCAATGCGCTCGAGCGCCTCGCCAACCAACGCGCCGGCTGCGGCCACGATGGGACCGGTGCCGCGCCAACCGACGATGGCCGTGGACTTCGGATTCGGACAGAGGCCATTTGTCGCCTGGCGGGTGAACCGCACGACGGTCAGCACGTCGTGCGTGCGTTGAGCGAAGAGCGCGTGGTTGTAGCCGAAGGTGTAGCCGGCGAATTCGCGGGGATTGGCCACGACGCGGGTTTGCGTCACCGGTTCCCCGCCCTGGAAGAGGAGATCGGCGCCTAGGACGGCTGCGCCCGCTTGAACCAGTTTCTGCACCGCAGGCTTCAGGCTGCCGTCGGCGTTGCGGAGCGCGGCTGCGCCCTGGTCGTCGAGCCAGATGACGACGCGTCCGTTTCGTTGCTTCGGACACAGCCCCACGACCTTCACCTCCTCACCGTAGGTCTTGTTCAGAAGCGTACCGCTCCTTTCCAGGAACTCGCCTCGATCCTGCTCGTGCTGGAGTCTCCATTCCACGTCGCCCGCGTTGGCCAGCGCACGGCCGATGAGCACCTCGACCGCGGGGCGGATCACCTTCCGCAGACCGTCGGGCGTCGCGGCGGCAGCGAGGACTTGTTGCTGGGCGTCCTCGGTGAACCACGCCAGCAAACGGCGCTCGAAATCCGGATCGGCGGCCTTCGGCGCGGGATGCTGGTCGTCCCAGACGGTGAGCTGCTCAGGCGGCAGCGGATCGAAATCCGTCTCGATCACGGGCGCCGGAAAGCCGAGCTTGAAATGCTTGTTGAGGAAGGTGTAGAAGGCGGAACGCGTGACCGCGTTGTAGTTGTGCGGGAAGTGCTCGCCGCGCTTCAGGTAGACGTTGTCTTTCTTGCCGTACAGTGCGTAGAGCTGCTGCAATTCGGGGAAGCCCTTGGTGGCCATCTCCTTCGTCCAATCGTCCGCGCTATTCATGCCCTGGGGTTTTGGCGCGAACAGGGCGGCGAACTCGACGTTGCCCGTGTTCACCCGCAGCAGGCTCGCGTTTTCGCAGGTGCAACCGCCCTGCATCGAGGTGCTGACCATGACGACGGGAAAGGAGAGCCGGATGCGGTCGTCAATCGCGGCCAGGATCATCGACTGGGTGCCGCCGCCGCTGCCGCCGGTGACAGCCGTGCGCTGCGGGTCTACCTCGGGCAGGCTGAGCAGGAAATCAAGGCCGCGCACGGCATTGAGCGTCTGCAAGCCCATGACGTTCTGGCAATGCGTCTCGGCCTGCGGGCTGTACAGGCCCCAATTCTCCGTCGTGTTCATCTCCGGCCGCTGTTTGGCGAAGCCATGCACGACCTGCCGCGATAACTGAATCGAATCCGAGTCGCTGAGCATATCCCACTGCCAGACCACGCAGCCCATGCGGGCGAGCTGGCGGCACTGCGACTGGTAGGTGCTGCGTCCGGCCCGCTCGAAACGCTCCGCGCCGTCGGCGATGCTCTTGCGCAGCGTGTCGTCGGGCGTCAGGTAGAAGCGGGCGTTTTCCCGGTGGCCGTGCGCGAACATTACGCCCGGCACGCGGCCCTGGATGTTCTTCGGACGATACAGGTTGCCGGTGACGAAGAACCCCGGCGCGCTCTCGAAGTAGACCTTCTCGATCGTGTAGTCGCCTCGATCGATCTTGCCGTGGATTACCGCGTTGAGCGGCGTCTTGGTGGGCATCGGCCAGAGGCCCACCGCCACCAGAATCTGCCGCCGCACGTATTCCCTCCGCGATTCCCATTCTCGCAACGTCGACGGTGGGGTGAACGGGAAATACCCGTTCAAGTCTTTGGGAGGCTGAAGGCGAACATCTTCCGCATACACGGCCAGAGAAGATGCCAGCAGCACGACAAGGGTGTAAAGGACTCGTCTCATGGTTGTGCGAACTCACTTCTGTTGTGAAGGCGGTTGGCCTTGTGGCATGACACCAAAGGCAATGGGGGATGTTGATGTCTTCCGGCAGCTTGGTCCCGTGGTTCCCGATCGCCCCCTTGCTGCGGAAAAGGAAATTCGACTCATACTATATTGTGCCCATTCGGGTCTGAGTCCGTAGTCTCTGATTTTCCCCGTGCACAGTCCGTGCAAAAAACCGTTTGGAACATTATGCACGATGCGCGACTTTCGGGTCAGACCCAGATTCCGATTGGTCACTCCTGTTCCAGACGCGGGCACAATGCGAGGGACGTTCGCACGGAGTACCCGCAGGTGCAGCCGGAGCTGGCCTCGGGAATGAGGACGATGCCGCCTGCCGGAATCGTGTTGATCCAACACCCGGGGCGGGTGACGCGGGTGAGCTTGAGGGCCTTGCCGTCGTCGAATGCTTCCATTGTGGGGTTGCCATCCTGACGACTGAACGCGTAGTTCGCCGAGGCCGACAGCGTGGCACACGCCGGACTCTTGTTCCAGAGCCAGCCGTCGTGTTTGGCACCGTCCCGCAATTTCCGTGCGAAGCCGGGGCCATAGACAATGTCACCGACGATCGCGGGGTGTTGTGTCTGCTCACCGTGGCCACCGTCCAAGATATGTCCGCGTGAGGGAGTGTTGTCGTTGTGCCAGAGTTCGTGTCCAGTTGCGGCGTCGATGCCGATCAGTCGGTACTGGATCATCTGTTTTCCGTCAACTGTATCGTGTCGGGTACCCGTCAGCACGAGCACGTGGTTGTTGCCAG
>JAMOAF010001077.1 GCA_023621895.1 Planctomycetota bacterium | reverse complement strand
CCATCACGAGCGCAAATCGGCGCCGATACGCGTTTTCGCGGCGCCAAGGCACATACCCCAACACGCGCGCCGTGCCTGAAGTCGGATTGATCACACCCGAAAGGAGCTTGAGTGTCGTCGTTTTGCCGGCACCGTTGGGGCCAAGGAAGGCGACAAACTCGCCTGCTTCAACCGCGAGATTGATACCGCGCACCGCGCGCACGTCGCGGTATCGCCGGTGGAAAAGGCCAGCCAGCGATGCCGTCAGCCCCTCCGCCTTGTGATAGACGCGGTAGGACTTTGCCAGGGATTCGATCTCAACAACGGCCATTTGTCGATTATAGGACCCGCTGATGGCGGGAGAAAGGCGCTCGGGCCGGAAAAGGCGTTGGGGCCGGAAAAGGGCGGCGGGGTGGCGGAGGTCGGGGGAAGCAGAAAACGTCCCTCGGAAAAAGCTGTCTTCAAGACGAGCATCCCAGGGCGATTTTCAGGCGGGCGTTGGCGGGACGCCCCTGAGCCCTGCGCGCACCAACGTGCCGCAACCACCAGGGCCTCGTCCGGTCCGGCAGCCGGCGACACGCAGAACGCCCATCGCGGCCGAGCAGTAGAGCGCTACGACCAGCCACAACTGGATCACCGCCCACAGGCGTCTTTCATCGGCCACGCAGCAGGCATAACCGGCGGCCACGATGGCTGGAATCGCGGTGGCAAGAGCCGCGGCCAATCGCGCGGACAGTCCGCGCGTGCCGAGCAGCACCCAGACAAAAACCAGCCCGATTGCGGCGCTGACCAGGCCGAGAATCAGGATGCCCCACCAGTCGAAGTCGCCAGTCCGCACCTTCCAAAGACCGACGACCGACTTGACCGCGCTGAGGACGATCGCGCTGGCGGTCAGCCAACCGAACAGGCGCCCGAGCGTGAATTGCAGACGGCGGCTGGGTTCGGCCGCTGCGGCCGAAGATCGACACGATAACCGCCCGCCTCTCATCCGGAACACCAGGAGCACCGGCGCAAGCAGCACCGCCTGGGCAAAAAGATGGACCGCCCAACTGCCGGCCGTCTCATAGCCCGAAACGCCCCGGAAATCAGCCGCCAGGTCGATCGCCAGGCTCCATCCGATCGGCACCGTGACCAGGGCGGCAAGTCTCCACGCGAGCAGCCGGCGGCCCAGCACCGCCCAGACGGTCGCCAGGTTCACTTGACCGCACGCCATGCCGAGAAGAACAGCCGCGGAGCTCTCGGGCCATTGGTGCTCGGCCGGCGACTGGAACAGCAACACGGCGTCGACCGCCGCCGTCGCCAATACGAGGAACAAGATGAGGATTCGACTCTCGCTCATAACCTCATTCTGATTCCGGCTCGCGGCGGGGAAAAGGCCGTTTCGTTGGCCGAACGGGCCTTTTTCGGCCCTTGCCGCGGAGTCTGCACTTGCCCGACCGGTTGCCGGCGCGCGTTTTTCAGAACACCGGCCCGATCTTTTCCAGCCGGGCCTTGGTTTCGGCCATCAAGGCGTCTTCAGCCGCCTCGTCGGCGGCCAGGTACGTGACCGAGAATCGCAGGTAGGCGCCGGCGTCGTCCCAGGGCACGGTGCAGATGGAGTGCTCCGCAATCAGATACTGGCTGACGGCCTCGGCGGAGTCGAACGAGCGGCCGTCGGCCAGACCTCGCGGGGCCTTGGTGTAGAGGAAGTAGGAGCCGCCGGGCAGTTGGCACTGGAAACCGCACGAGCTGAGTGTTGCGACCAGTTTGACCAGTCGGCGGCGGTATTTCTCACGTGTTTGGAGGGGGATTTGCGGATCGTCGAGCGCGGCGGCGGCGGCCTTCTGGATGGCGATGAACTGGCCGGAGTCGCAGTTGTCCTTCACGTCGGCGAACGCTTGGACGAGGAGGGGATGGCCGCAGACGAAGCCCATCCGCCAGCCGATCATATTCCAGCCCTTGGAGAGGGAATGGACTTCGACGCCGACCTGCTTGGCGCCGGGCGTCTGGAGGAAGCTGGTGGGCGGACCGTCGAAGGTGATCATGCCGTGGGCGGCGTCCTGGACCACGACCACGTCGTTTTGCCGGGCGAATGCGATGACACGCTCGTAGAACGGCCGGCTTGCCGTCTTGCCGGTCGGACTGTTCGGGTAATTGATCACCAGGAGCTTCGCCCGGCGGCGGATTTCCAGCGGGATTCCGTCGAGGTCCGGGTAGAAGTCGTTTTCCGCCTGCAACGGCAGGCGATACACCTCGCCGCCGTAGTACCTGGTGTGGGTGCCGGCGACGGGGTATCCGGGGACGGTCATCAGGGTCACGTCGCCGGGATTGATAAGCAAGGCCGGCAGCATGGCCAGGGCGGTTTTTGAGCCGATGCAATGATTGATCTCGGTGACCGGATTCAATTCCACGCCGAACTGCCGCGACATGAACCGGGCCGCAGCCTGTTTGAACTCGGCGATTCCGTTGTCGGCATAGCCGCGGTTTTCCGGCTGATTGATCTCGGCGGCCATGATCCGGCGGATGCTTTCGGGCGCCATCTCGTCGTTTTCGCCGATGCCGAAATCGAGCAGCGGCCGCTCGGGATGGTCGGCGAGGGCCTTCCGCTTCGCCCGCTTGATCTTTTCGAACTTGTAGATTTCCGTGCCTTTGCCGTAGTTCTGGCCGCCGATGCGTTCCGCGAACAGTTTTTGGAAATAGGGGTCGCTCATGGGATCAAGGGGAGGGGGTTTGCGGAGATTGTGAACCGGGTAGGAGGGGCCGCGGCGGCGCCGCTTTCAGGCGGCGGTTGCCGGCTGGAAAGAAAGCCTCTTGCCTGGCCGCAACGGGAGAACCGCCAGGGCATCGGGGCTAGTGGCGGGTAGTTTTCGCATTCTTGTTGATGTGTTGAGAAATCCAATTCTCCAATTCTTGCCAATCGACGGGGGGAATCTCCGACAGATCGGGGCGCAGGTTGGCTGCGTTCTTGACGTAGACGTGCTGGATTTCATCCGCCGCTTTATCGGTGTTCCAGTGGATCAGGATGCGGATGCACTTTTGCAGCGAGCCGGGGACGCCCAATTCGTGATTGCACATCAAGGCGACGTGCATCCAGTTGAGCTGCCGCGCGGCAAGAGCGGGGAATTCGGCGTCCAGATCGGGCGTGGTGGTGAAGATCGCGCTGGCCACATCTTCAGGGAGGATGCCGTTCAGGCGGATCATCAAGGCGAGCAGTTCGCGAGTCGCCTTAAGGATCGCTTCGCTCGTGTTGGCATCAGCGGTCGTCGCCCCGCGGACTCCACGGCACGGCATGGCAGTTTCCTCTACAGACAGCAGTCACCCGGTTCTCGGCAGACTCGCCGAGCAGCAAGGGCGAAGCGGCCGAGTTATCCGCCGGCGGCCAGGCGCCGATGGAGTGGACACAACAGCCGCCACGTACGCCCTTGGGCAAGACGCGATTGGGGGCAGTCCCCGTGAACGGCTGCAAAGAACATCTTCCCAGTCTACCGGGAATTCGCTCGGTCTTCCACCGCCCCAGCCTGGAGCACTGCGGGTTTCGGAGTGACGGGGCTGTGCCCGGCTGCCTGGATCGGCGTCTTCCCAGGCCCACCCTAACGGGTGGCGTGCTTTGGGCATGCTGTTGCGGTTGTTTAAGTCAGTCGCGACTACTATACTAGATGGCTTGGTTTAACATCGGCCTGATCCATTTTGCGTAGGTTAAGCAGACTCCACGGCTAAGCGATGCGTTTTTCATTGATCGACCGAATCGAGACTCTGGAGCCTGGCGTCCAAATCTCGGCGCTGAAGAATCTGTCGCTGGCGGAAGAGTACCTGGCGGACCATTTCCCCGGTTTTCCGGTGATGCCGGGCGTGCTGATGCTCGAAGCCATGACCCAGGCGGGGGCCTGGCTGGTTCGCGTGACGGATGATTTTGCGCACAGCATGGTTGTGTTGGTGGAGGTGCGGAATGTCAAGTACGGCCAGTTTGTGCAGCCCGGCGAGACACTCCGCGTATCGGCCGAGCTTGTCGAGCACGGAGAAGAGGAATCGAAGTTGAAAGCCCAGGGGCTGGTAGGGGATCAGGTCACGGTCCGCGGGCAGATCGTCCTCCGCCGGTACAACCTTGCCGACGAGAACCCTCGGCAGGCTTGGATCGACGAGGGGCTGATCGAGGAACTGCGGTCCCAGTTGGCGTTGCTCCGCACCGGGTCGGGAACGAGGCAACCGATGGGTACGGCGTAGAAGGCGCGGACGCCTCGCCGGCTGCGAGCTTCTTTTTCCGTTGAGCGAGTGATGAAAGTCAGGACATGATGCAGTTGGATGGGAGGATTGCCCTGGTCACGGGCGGGAGCCGCGGGATCGGGCGTGCGTGCGTGGTCGAGTTGGCCCGGCGCGGTGCCGCCGTCACGCTGGTCTACCGGAGCAATCGCGAGGCGGCTGAAGCGCTGGTCACCGAATTGACCGCCGAGGGGCTCGCCGTCGAGGCCGCCGAGGCCGATGTCCGCGATGGCCAGCGCGCCCAGCAAATCGTCGACCGGCTCGTGGAGAAGCACGACCGGCTCGACATCCTGGTCAATTCCGCGGGGATTGTCAGCGACGGGCTCTTAGGGGCGATGACCACCGAGCAGTGGACCAGCGTGATCGAGACCAACTTGACCGGGACTTACCATTATTGCCGCGCGGTCGCCCAGCAAATGATGTACCAGCGAAGCGGCAGCATCGTGAACCTGTCGAGCACGGCCGCGGAATATGCATCTCGCGGGCAAGTCAACTACGCCGCAAGCAAGGGAGGCATCAACGGTCTGACGCGCGGCATGGCGAAGGAATTCGCCCCGCGCAAGGTCCGCATCAACGCCGTCGCGCCCGGCATGATCGAAACCGACATGAGCGAGGCGATCCGCAACCTGGCGGGCGAGCAGATTCTCAAGGCGATCCCCATGAAGCGGATCGGCAAGCCGGAAGAGGTCGCCGCGGTCGTCGCCTTTCTGGCTGGAGACGAGGCCAGCTACGTGACCGGCCAGATTCTGCTGGTCGACGGGGGGCTGAGCCTGGGGGTCTACTGAAGCCGGTTTCGGTCGCTAGTCTGGCTGTCCAGGAGGAATGGAGAGGTGCCGCGGTCCATCCGGCGGCGGCCGCGCGAGGGACGATCGGAACGAATGGGTTTTGAGAAACGCTGCCACGAGCAGCGCGATTGACACGAAGTAACGACTTGTTGGAGATTGACGAGATGCCGACGAAAGACGAGATTTTTGAGAAGGTTCAGGAAGCGCTGGTCGAGGCCCTGGGCGTGGACAACGACGAGGTCGCCCCGGAGGCGACGCTGGTTGGCGACCTGGGCGCGGAGTCGATCGATTTTCTGGACATCGTCTTCCGGCTGGAGAAGGCCTTCGACATCAAGATTCCGCGCGGCGAATTGTTCCCCGAGGATGTGTGGACCAACGCCGAGTACGTGCAGGACGGCAAGGTCACCGAGGCCGGGCTCGAGGAGCTTCGCCGGCGGATGCCGTTTGCCAACCTCGACCAGTTCGCCAAGAATCCGGTCGTTCAGGAATTCGGCAACCTCCTGACCGTGGCCGACATGTGCAGATTCGTGGAGACGAAGGTCGAGGTCACCGACTGACGGCCGCGGGCCGTGCGGACTCGCCGCCCCTGCGGCCGCGGGTTGCCGCGAGCGGTGGTTGCGCCTCGATTGTCCCTGTAGATCGTCGTATTCAGGCGGGATGTTCGACAGATGCGCTGGTACTGGATTGATCGCTTCATTGAATTCGAGAGCGGGCGGCTCGCCAAGGCGGTCAAGAACGTCACGCTCGCCGAAGACCATCTTCACGACCATTTTCCCGGCTACCCGGTGATGCCGAACTGCCTGATCATCGAGGGGATGGCGCAGACCGGCGGGCTGCTCGTTTGCGAATCGACGGGATTTCGAGAAAAGGTGGTCTTGGCGAAGATTTCCCGCGCTCGGTTCTACAGTTGCGCGCGCCCCGGCGACACGCTGACCTACACGGCCATCGCCGACGACATTCGCAAGGACGGGGCGGTCGTCACGGCCACGAGCCACAAGCAAGGCCAGTTGCAGGCGGAGATGAGCATCTTCTTCGCCCATCTCGACGGCGGTTACCGGGACAAAACCCTGTTCGAACGGCAAGACATGCTGAGAATTATGCGGATTCTCCGCGCGTACGACATCGGACGGGCAGCGGACGGGACTCCGCTGCGTGAGCCGGTTGCAGCAGAATCGGGTACCGAGCCGACTGGCCAATGAACGAGGAGAGCCGCGGATGAGAAGGCGAGTCGTCGTTACCGGGATCGGTTGGGTCAATCCCCTGGGGTCGGAGATCGACGCCGTCTGGAAACGCCTGCTGGCCGGCGAGTCGGGAGTGGGGATGATTACGCGATTCGACGCGAGCAACTTCCCCACGAAGATCGCCGCCGAGGTTCACGGCTGGGACGTGTCCGATGTTGGGGAAGACCCAGCGGATTGGGCGCACCAGGGGTTGCACACGCGGTTTGCCATCGGGGCGGGGAAGAAGGCCGTGGCCGATTCGGGGATCGGCGACGGCTTGGTCGATCCCACTCGCTTTGGCGTCTATACCGGCAGCGGCGAAGGCCAGCAAGATTTTCATCGCTTCACGGAGATGATGGTTGCGGCCCTCGAAGAGACAACGCTGAACGTCGCAAAGTTTACCAAGAAGGGGTTGGAGATTCTCCATCCGGTCTGCGAGTTGGAGCAGGAGCCCAACATGCCGGCGGCCCACCTGGCGAGCCTCTTCAATGCCCAGGGGCCGAACGTCAATTGCCTGACGGCTTGTGCCGCCAGCAGCCAGGCTGTCGGAGAGGCCGTGGAGATCATCCGCCGGGGCGACGCCGACCTGATGCTCGCCGGCGGAACGCACACGATGATCCACCCGTTCGGAGTCACCGGATTCAACCTTCTGACCGCGCTGAGCACCAACAACGCCAATCCGCGGGGCGCCTCGCGTCCCTTCGACCGGAATCGCGATGGGTTCGTGCTCGGCGAAGGCGCGGCGATGGTCATCCTGGAGGAGTTGGATCGCGCGCGCGCGCGGGGCGCGAAGATCTACGGCGAGATTGTCGGTTATGGTTCGACGGCCGACGCTTTCCGCATCACCGACACCCACCCGGAAGGCCGCGGCGCGATCAGTTGCATCAAGCTGGCATTGGCCGACGCGGGGCTGGACCCGGAGGCGATCGACTACATCAACGCTCACGGTACAAGCACGGCGGTCAACGACAAGGTCGAAACGCTGGCGATCAAGCAGGTTTTTGGCGCCCGGGCGTATCAGATCCCCGTCTCGAGCACGAAAAGCATGATGGGCCACCTGATCGCGGCCGCCGGGGCCACCGAATTGATCATCTGCCTGCTGGCGATCCGCGACAACGTTGTTCCGCCGACAACGAACTACGAAACGCCCGACCCGGACTGCGATCTGGATTACGTGCCCAACTCGGCTCGTACTCACGTTTGCAACAACGTGCTGACAAACAGTTTCGGATTTGGCGGCCAGAACATCACGCTGATCGTGCAGCGTTTTCAAGGGTGATTCTTCCCGCGTGCTGACGGGGACGGCTCCGATTTCCGGGGGCGTCAAGAAGGGGACTGGCGCCCCTCGGGCCTGCAAGCGGCAGGGGAGGGGTTTTCGCGATTGGGCAAGCTGCATCCGCGAGGCAAAGCTGTGCGAGTCCCGCCGCGCGCCGAGGGGGAGTTTTTTTCCCGCGTTGCATCTCGTTGAGCCGTCGCGGGTTCAGAAAAAGTAAATACCCCAGAAGCCGATTCCTTGCAGAAACTTTTTTGACAATTCTCCGCCAGCGTGTATACATGAAGTGGCTGAAGCACGCGGCCGCCGGCCGAAGCCGGCTCTTCGAGCCGGTTTGCCGGCGCCGCGGGCAGAGGGCGTGAAAAGTCCGCGGCCGTAGCACAACACACGGGTAAAAACCCCCGTGGGAGCAGGTTGTCCGGTCCCGGTTTCACGCTTGCCGGGGGCCTGCACGCCCCGTTCGTACGCCGCTTGACGCTGCGGAGCGACTGCTGCCCCCCGCCTTCTGGGGGGCAATAAAAAATAGGCTTGCTTCGCGGCGGCGATTGGCTACAATAGAGGTGCAGTGATTGATGTGGTTGGTCCCGCTGGGGGCCATCCGGTCCATGTTCTTCGAATGGCTGGAGTCATGAGAATGTCCCACACCATTCGTCTTTTCTGGGCAGTTGCCCAACTGCGCAGGGCTCCGCGCTCTGCACCCGTTTAGCGGGGCGCACGGCTCGATCGGCTGTGTGTCCCGACGACAACGTGGTGTCGAATCCCCGGCATTCCCCCGGTCGGCGCTTGTTGAGCTCGATACGCACACCGCTTGTGTTGCGCGGGTGCAAGGGCGCCAGCCGGCTTCTCGCTAAGGCGAGCTGCCGGGTGATCCGTCGGGTCAGTTCGCTGGGCGGCGGCGCGGGTGCCTCACTGTCGCCTGGCAGGGTCCATTGACTTTGGAGGAGCGTTTTTCCAGAGGCCATTCGTACCCAGAAACCGCAACCCCTTGGATAACTGCGTTTGTCTAGCGTTCAAGATTTGAAGCGCGCTTGCCGTCGGTGAACGTGATGCCGTTTCGCGGGCTGCCCCTCGTTTGGGGGTCAATCGCAAATGAGCCGTAACAACGTGTTCTGACACGTGGCCACGATTCCGACGGTAAGCGCGTCTTTTTTTGCGCCAGCAGGGCCGGCCTGATCGAGCATCCCTCCAGGAGGCTACCCTACGCGAATTATCCCGGGGGGGAGCCCGGCGCGCGGTGGCCGCCCTTAGACTTTCGGTGAAAGTCCCTCCGCAATCAGGCGGAGCTTCTCCCGGTTGACGATCTGGACCAGGTTGCTCTCGCCCGGGGCGATCACGCCGGCATCGACGAGCCGGCGGAGAGTTCGCGAAAATGTCTCGCTGGTCAGGTTCAAATGGCTCGCCAAGTGGCGCTTCAGGCTGGGCAACGCGACCATCCCGGTCGCGTCGGCCTCGGAATTAAGGAGGAATCGGGCGAGCCGGCCAACCGCGTCGCGGAGCACGACATCGCCCATCAGTCCGACCAGGTGCTGCACCCAATAGGAGAAACCGGCGATCATTTGAAGGCAAAGTTGGTGGTCTTCCTCCAACGCACGGCGGAACGGGTCGCGCGGCAGGAGCACGCAGCGGCTGTCCGCCACGGCCTCGGCATTGGCGGGAACGGGGAACCCACCAATCGCCGCCACCTCGGCGAATGTATCGCCCGGGCCGACCAGGTGCAGCGTGTGCTCCTTCCCGCTGGTCGCCGTCTTGAATACGCGAACCAGCCCCGAGCCAACCGCATAGACGCCGGGGCACTCTTGGTTCTCGCGGAAGATCACCGAGCCGCTCTTGAATTCGGCGATCCGGGCGATCCGCAGCAGACGTTCGAACGCCTTGTCCTGGACTTCCGAAAAGAACCGGCAGCTATGGAGGATTTCCGCGACATTCAACGACATGGAGCACTCCGGCGAGAAAAACGCGGAAAAAAATCGCGCCCGGCTTGATGTAAATCAATGGCTTGCGGCCAGCCAGCCGTGAGGATACTTGGGAGCAGAGGGGCAGGGCGGCGTTTTTCGCCCGGCCCAGCGGCGCGCAGGTATATTTTAAGACCTGCTGTCGGCGCCATCCAGCGTTGTCTGCCGCGCAGTTCACCGCAGAGGGCTCGTGGAGCTAAGAGAAATAATCGGAC
>JAMOAF010000762.1 GCA_023621895.1 Planctomycetota bacterium | reverse complement strand
GCTGGAGCTTGGGAACGAGGAAGGCGGGAAGCGATTCACGCGGCCGCTTCGTCCGTCAATTTGATGTTCTTGAACCGGCAAAAGCTCTTCAGGTCTCTGGTGATGTCGCCGTAGCAGGTCACCCGGTGCAGCCCGTTGGACCAGTTTTTCCACAGGTTCTCCACGTTGCCGTCGAGCTTGACGGTGATCTTGGTGCGGCAGCCGCGGTCGAGGTCGGGGGCGTCGACGACCTGGCCGGTGAAGTAGAGAATCTCGTCGGCGCCGACGAGCAGGGCCTGGGTTACCCGCTGGCCCTTCCGCATGAAGACCTGGGAAACGACCCCTTCCTGGCGTTCCAGCACGGTGCGGAGCTTGTAGGGTTCGCCGGGCTTGTCCGGGCCGGCCATCTTCGGCGTGCCCAGGCAATGGGCCAGTATGATCGCGCCCTGCGACTCGTCGACCGTTGGATCGCTGATGAAGCCGGGCTTGCCCGACAGACCCTGGAAGAGAATGTGCGTCATCGCCGAACGCAGGTCCGACTCGCAGATTCCCCCCAGGCCCATGTTGTTGAGCCTGGCGAACGCCAGGCACGGATAGGCCGGGAGCTTGATCGTTCGCTCCCACATTGTCCCGTAGCAGTCGACGGTCATGACCGTGGCCTCTTCCTCGGCTAGCAGGCGTTCGAAAGCCAGGGCCAGCCTGCACGCTTTGATCACGCCCTCTTTCGATGGCTCGACGACCGCAACCGCGCCCTGGATCCAGCGGTCGGCCTCGGCCTCGGCCGCCGCCGCGTCGACGGCGTTGTAGGCATCGACTACGCGGGCAAGCTCAAGGGCTGTGATCTCCGTACCGAACGCCTCTTTGACCTGGACGACCAACTCGGGCGGCTGCCGCGTGGAAACGTTGAGAATCTTGGCCTCTCTCAGGTGGTGGATCGCACGGAAAGGCCGGATGGCGGCCGCAAGCTCTCTGCGGTCGCCGGTCAGCATGCAGTCCATCTTGGCGCCCGCGGGGCTCTTCATCATCTTGCCAAAGTCAACCCATTCGTGCCCTGAATAGGGAACGGCAAACACCATCGTCGGCCGGCCAGCCGCGAGTATCTCACCCAGGATCGGGCGGATTCCGATGCTCAGGTGGATCGCCAGAATGCCGTCGGCCGTGCCCAGCTTCTCGCCGAGGACTTTGACCTCGTCTTGCGACGTGACCAACTGGTCCACGAAGAAATCCACGTCGGCCAGTTCGCTCTTCAGCGTCTCGAAAGCGGCCTTGTAGGAGCGGACTTCCTCTTCAAGATTCAGCTTCGGCTTGGGCCACAACCCCTGCGGGTGGGCCATGAAGAGCCGCGCCACCTTCACCTTGCTCCGGCGGCAGCCAGGACTGACCAGTGGCGGCGGACCGGCCGCGGCTGGGCCGGCCATGCATGAGAGGCCGAGGCCCGACGCGGTCCCAGCCAGGGTGAGTTGCAGAAACGTTCTTCGCTGGATGTCGTTGTCCATGGCAACCTCCGATTCTCGCAGTGCAAGAAGTCCCCGGCGGCGCCTTCGGCCCAGCCTCGCGACGTCTTCGGAGAGCCCGCGGAAGCGGGCGCGCCTAGCCGCCGGCCGCTTCTCATTATCGAACGGCGCGCAAGCGACGCAAGAGCCGGGAACAACCGGTGGCGGCAACGCGGCGCAGGGCGGTCCAGAGCGGACCCGCTGCCACGACGGTTCCATGGCCGCAGATGGTTCCGGAGCCGGAAACGCCAATCACGCCGAATCAGGAGCGGCGGCCCACCAGAAGCGACATCGCGGGCCGGGAAGAACCCAATCGCGGGGCAAGCCCACGCGGCTATCGGCGCAACGTGGCGGCAGCTCTGCGGGGGCTGAAACCAGCGCACGCGGAAAGAAGGCCGCATTGCGGCGACAGAAGCCCACGGATAAGACGGCTCTCTAGATGCCGTCAAGCTCGACAGCGGTTACTCGCGCGGACGAACCGCGCCGGTCAAACCACTGTAATCGTAGCGATCCTCCGGATGCCAAAGCGGAAAGCCGCGACGAACTCGCTCGGCGAGAACGTCCAACTTCGCCTTCGAACCGGCGGGAGCGGAGCGTCCGTGGGCAGGAAGTCCGGTGAGTCAACGGGTGTGAAATCCTCGTCGTGGCCACACTCAAGGATGGCCTCAAATACGTTCCTCATGGCTGGGTAACACTCCAAACAACAACGTGAAAAAACAGTCCGGCGAGAACCTTCCGTCTGCGAGACCTACCACCGTCCCGGAAGACCGGACCAACACCGCCAATTGCGTTTCAGAAGCCGCGGGCTTGGCGTTCGCATACCACCAAAGGGGTGGGTTTCCGCCCGCAGCATAGACGCGTCATTATCTCTATACGTTTGACCCTGTCAACCCTGTTCGGAAAAAAATTCAAAAAAACTTCGGCGCTGGCCATCTATCCTATCGACACGAAAGACCACAAAAAGGTTCTCCCCGCTCGGCGATCGGAGCCGTCCCCCCAGCAAGTGGAGCAGTCCGCAAAAGAGAATCAGGACGGTCTCTCGCGGCCGGCCGGGCGGTGTCACATGAAGCTGGCGAGCACCTCCGGCGGGGCGGGGCCATAGCTGAAAGGTTCCATGGTGCACTGGGCGCGGCCCTGGCTGAGGCCCCGCATGGCGTTTGCGTAGCCGAAGAGGTTGGCCAGCGGCGCCTCGGCGTCGATCACGGTGATGCGGCCGCGAGGCTGGGTTCGCGTGATTACCGCCCGGCGCTGCTGAAGATCGCTGACAAAATCGCCAAGATGTTCCTCAGGGGTGGTGACTTCGATCCGCATGATCGGCTCGAGAAGCACGGTGCCGGCCTGCTGGAGGCCTTTGCGGAAGGCGTCCGCGGCGGCCATCCGGAAGGCGGTCTCGTTGCTCTCCGTCTCGTGGGTCTCACCGCCGAGCACGGTGATCTTGACGTTCATCAGGGGGAAGCCGAGCATGCCGCCTCCGGCCCCTTCTTCCGCCAGCGTTTCGGTCGCCGCGGCCAGCAGCGGCGGCGGCAGCCGATCGCCGCAATCGCTGACTACGGTCACGCGCGAGGCGCCTTCAGGGCAGGGCTCCATGCGGATGGTCAGTTCGGCGAACAACCGCTGGCCGCCCAGCGTCCGGTGGCATTGGCCGGTGACTTCGACCTTTCGCTCGATTGTTTCGCGGTAGCTGACGCGGGGGTTATGAACGCGGACATTCAGCCGGTAGTCGCGGAGCAGGCGGTGTTTGATCACCTCCAGGTGGAGCTCGCCCATTCCGCTGATCAGCGTCTGGCCGGTTTCGGCGCTTTCGCTGGCGCGGAACGTGGGATCCTGCCGGCGCATCATGTCGAGAACGGCGGCAAGTTTCTTGCGCTCCTCGGAGGTTTCCGGCTCGATGGCCATGGAAATCACGGTTTCCGGAAACACGATCGACTCCAGCAGGATCGGCTCCTTGATCGTCGAGAGCGTGTCGCCGGTGACGCTGTGGTGGAGCCCGATGATCCCGATGATGTCGCCCGCCTCAACCGATTCGACCTGCTCGCGCCGGTCGGCCTGAATTCGCCAGAGCTGGGGCACGTTCTCCTTCTGCCGCTTGCCCGGATTGTAGACGCGACTGTTCGCCTTGAGCGTGCCCGAGTAGACCCGCACGTAATGGAGGTCCCCGTGCCTGTCCGCCTGAATCTTGAACAGCAGCCCGCAGAACGGCTCGTCGGCATCGGCGCGCCGCAGCAGTTTTTTCTCGGGGTTGTCCGGATCGCGACCTTCGACGGGGGGAATATCCACGGGGCTGGGCAACCAGGCGGCCACGCCGTCGAGGACCGGCTGGACTCCGATTCCATCCAGGGCCGAGCCGCAGAGCACCGGCACGATCATGTTGTGGATCACCGCGTCGCGGAGGACCTTGTGGATCAATTTCGGCGGAATCGGCTCTTCAGCGAGCAGCCGTTCGGTCAGTTCGTCGCTGAACATCGACAACTGGTCGAGCAGGTGCGAGCGCCAGAATTCGGCGTCGTCGGAAATTTCCGGGGGAATTTCTTCAACGAGAATCTTGTCTTGATCCTCTGCCGGGAAGACGAGCGTCTTCATCTCGACGAGATCGACGACCCCGCGGAACGCCCCCTCGAGATGGGGAGGTCCGCTGCCGACCGGCAGGTTGACCGGAAGCGGCCGGCACTCAAGCCGCTTCTCAATCTCCTGGACCGTGCCGTAGAAGTCCGCCCCCTCCCGGTCCATCTTGTTGATAAACGCCAATCGCGGCACATGGTAGCGGTCGGCCTGCCGCCAGACGGTTTCGCTCTGGGCCTCGACTCCCTCGCGGGCGCTGAAGACCACGACCGCGCCGTCGAGGACTCGCAGGCTGCGTTCCACTTCGGCCGTGAAGTCCACGTGCCCGGGCGTGTCGATCAAGTTGACCGTGACGGATTTCCACGGGAATGTGACGCAGGCCGAGTTGATCGTAATCCCCCGCTGCTGCTCCTCCGGATCGTAGTCGGTGACGGTCGTCCCGGAATCGACGCGCCCGAGGCGGTGGCTGAAATGCGCGTAGAACAGCATTCGCTCGGTGACGGTCGTCTTTCCGGCGTCGATGTGGGCAATAATCCCGATATTTCGGAGTTGAGTTACAGGCCGACTCATTGCCTTTGTTCCATCTGAACCACTTTCCTGGTTCCCAAGCTCCAGCTTGGGGACCTTCCCATCCCACCAATCCTTGTTGTCACCTGGTTCCCACGCTCCAGCCTGGAAACCGGGTGAGGATTGACTATCGGGAGCAACTCCCCGGCGGAGCGACCCCGCCCCCCTCGCGCCCGGGCGGTGCGCAAAAGAAACGCCGCCCCCGTGACGCACGAGTGCGGCGAAGTCTGCCTGCTTGCGCTACCAGGCGAAGTGAGCGAACGCTTTGTTCGCGTCGGCCATGCGGTGGACGTTTTCACGCCGGGTCATGGCCGCGCCTTCCCGTTTGTAGGCGGCCACCAATTCTTCGGCCAGTTTCTTGTGCGTCGGCCGGCCCTTCTTTTCGCGGATCGCTATCAGAATCCAGCGGATGGCCAGCGACTGCTGGCGGACCCGGTTGACCTGCATCGGCACCTGGTACGAGGCGCCGCCGACGCGTTTCGAACGGACTTCAATGTTCGGCTTGACGTTTTCCACGGCCTGCGTGAAGACCTCGATCGCCGGTTGGTCGGGAATCCGCTTCTGGATGTCCTCCAGCGCGTCGTAGAACACCCGCTGGGCGTTGCTCTTCTTGCCGTCCCACATCAGGCAGTTGATAAACTTGCTGGCCAACAGGGAGCCGTGCACCGGATCCCCTTTGAGTTGCTTTCTGCTCGCCGTAATTCGACCCATCGAATGAATTCCCGATTCCTGAAACCCGATTACTAAAGACGCCTGTTTTGTCCGGGCTGGCTATTTTTTCTTGGCGCCGTAGCGGCTTCGCGCTTGTTTCCGATTCTCGACGCCGAGGGCATCCAGCGTTCCGCGGACCACCTGGTAACGAACGCCCGGCAGGTCGCGGACCCGGCCGCCACGAACGAGCACGATCGAATGTTCTTGGAGGCTGTGTCCTTCGCCAGGGATGTACACGGTAACCTCCTTGCCGTTCGACAACCGCACGCGGGTGATCTTCCGAAGAGCGGAATTCGGCTTCTTCGGCGTCATCGTCTTGACCTGGAGGCATACCCCCCGTTTGGCGGGGCAGCGGTCCAAGACCGGAGCCTTGGTCATCTTGGGACTCATTTTGCGGCTTTTCCGCACCAGTTGATTAATCGTCGGCATCGTTGAACTCAATTCCCTGAACGGTCTCTTTCGGCCCTCCACGCAGTGAAGGGCGCCAGGCGCCGCCTCCGCGGCAGGCCGCGGGACAACATCCGGCATCGATTATTATCTCTTGATCTTCTTCGTCCAAGCTAGTCGGAATCTACCAGCCTATCGCATCCGTGGCGCGTGTCAAGGTGTCCGCGGCGTTTGCCAGGCGTTCGGGCGTGCCGCATCTGCTCTCCGTTCACCTGCGGGGGATTGGCCAGTCTTTTCGGCAAACAGCAAACCGCCCGCCCCCCCGGGTGGTGGTTATGGATCGTCGGATGACTCGGCGTCGCGGTCATCATCGACTGCGAATTCGGGCGTCTCTGGTTCGGGCAATTCATCAGTCGCGGACAATCCCCGCTCGGAATCCGGCCTGGTCGCCACGCGCGGTTCCGCTTTCGCCCCCAGGAGGCGATCAAGCTCGGTCGGCTGCCCCGGACCGGAGCCGGCTGCCGCCGCGCCTTCCGGCCGGCCAAACATGTCTCGGTCTTCCATGAGCGGGAAAACGGGAGCCGGCGCCGAGGGTCGCTGTTCCGCGATCTGGCTGAGCGCGTGGGGACGCAGGCGGACCTCCGATTCCTGGTACGACCGGAAGCCCGTGCCGGCGGGTACGAGGTGCCCAAGAATCACGTTTTCCTTCAATCCGACCAGGTTGTCGACCTTGCCGGCCAGCGCGGCTTCCGTAAGGACCTTCGTTGTCTCCTGGAAACTGGCGGCGGACAGAAAGCTCCAGCTTTGCACGGACGCCTTGGTAATTCCCAGCAGTTGGGTGGACGCGGTTGCCGATTTGGGCCTCTCGCTCTTGGCGGGCCGGCCGCCGTCGGCTTCGAACTGGGCGTTCTGCTGTTCAAAAATCTCCTGGGGGACGATGTCGCCTTCCTGGAATTTCGTGTCGCCGGGATCGGTGATCTTGACACAGCCGGTGAGCTGCTCGTTCTTGGCGCGGAATTCGAACTTGTCGATCACGCTGCCTTCGAGCAGGCCGGTGTCGCCGCCCGACTCGACGCGGACCTTGCGCAGCATTTGCGCGACGATGATCTCGATGTGTTTGTCGTTGATGTCCACTCGCTGGCTGCGGTAGACGTTCTGGATTTCACGGCAGAGGTACTGCTGGAGGGCCTCTTCGCCGGAGATTCGCAGGATGTCGTGGGGGACGAGCGGCCCGTCGACGAGGGCCTCGCCGGCTCGGACGAAGTCACCGGTGTGCACGCGGAGGTGCTTCCCGTGGGACACGAGGTGCTCGCGTTCGATCCCCGTTTCGCTGCGGACGACGATCGTCCGCTTGCCGCGGCGTTTTTCGCCGAGAATTTCCACGCGGCCGTCGATTTCGGCGATCACCGCCGGGTCTTTCGGCTTGCGCGCCTCGAAGATTTCCGTCACCCGCGGCAACCCGCCGGTGATGTCCTGCGTGCCGGAGACTTCGCGCGGCGTCTTGGCCAGCAGGGTGCCGGGCGAGATGTGCGACCCCTCCTCGACTTCGATGTGCGCCTTTTCAGGCATGTAGTAAAAGTCGAGAATCTTCCCGTCCGCGTCTTCGAGGACGATTTGCGGGTGGAGGTCCCCCTTGTGCTCCATGATCAGGCGGCGGACCGTTCCGCTCACGTCGCGCTCGAGGCGGACCGTCTCGCCTTCGATGACGTCCTCGAAGCGGACCCGTCCGCCGACTTCGGCGAGGATTGGAATGCTGTGCGGGTCCCAGTGGCACAGCGGCGTTCCGACCGCGACTTCCTGGTTCTCGTTGATCAGGAGGAACGCGCCCGCCGGGATGTCGTATTTTTCCATCTCGCGCCCCTTGGCGTCGACGATGGAGATCTCTCCGTTGCGCGTGAGGACGACCTGCTGGCCTTCGTCGTTGCGGACGGCCTTGAGCCGAGTGAACTTGACAATGCCGGCTTTCTTCGCCCGGAGCTCGTTCTCCTCCACGGCCCGTGCCGCCGTGCCGCCGATATGGAAGGTCCGCATCGTCAACTGGGTGCCCGGTTCGCCGATGCTCTGCGCGGCGATGATCCCCACGGCCATGCCCTCCTCGACGGCGCTGCCGGTCGAAAGGTCCATGCCGTAGCACAAGACGCACACGCCCAACGCCGCGTCGCAGGTCATCGGGCTGCGGACCTGGATCTTCTCCAGTCCCAGCTCCTCGATCCGGCGGGCGATCTCGCCGGTGATCAATTGGTTCTCGCGGACGATGACTTCGTCGGTGATCGGGTTGACGATGTTCGCCCGGCTGACGCGGCCGCGGATCGAGTCGGCCAGGCTGACTTCGACTTTTTCGCCGCGATAGATCACGCCCTTGGTAATCCCCTGGGTCGTGCCGCAGTCATGGCAGGTGATCACCACGTTCTGAGCCACGTCGGCCAGTTTGCGCGTCAGGTATCCGGAGTCGGCCGTCTTCAAGGCCGTGTCGGCCAATCCCTTGCGAGCGCCGTGGGTCGAGCTGAAATACTCCAGCACGCTCAAGCCCTCGCGGAAATTCGCCTTGATCGGCGTCTCGATGATCTTGCCCGACGGCTTGGCCATCAAGCCGCGCATCCCGGAGAGCTGGCGAATCTGCTCGACTCCGCCGCGAGCGCCCGAGTGGGCCATCAGGTAGATCGGGTTGACGTAGCCGGGCCAGCGCTCGTCGGTCTCCAGCTCGTTCATCATTTCGATGGTGATCTGCTCCCGAGCGTGGGTCCAGGCGTCGAGCACCTGGTTGTACCGCTCGCCCTCGGTGATGATCCCGCGCTGATAGAGCTTGAGAATCCGCAGCACGTTCTTCTCGGCGTTGCCGATGATCTTCGCCTTGCTCGGCGGCGTGATCAAATCGTCGCAGGCGAACGACAGGCCGCTCCGCGTGCTCTCGCGGAACCCCAACTGGTTCATGCTGTCGAGCAGGTCGATCGTCCTGCGGCGTCCGAGAATCTCGTGGCAATCCGAGATCACGGTGGCCAGCGCGCCGCTCCGCATCGGGTGGTTGTAGTAGGGCATGCCTTCGGGGAGCATGGAGTTGAAGATCACGCGGCCGACGGTCGTGTCGAGAATCCCGCCGTCGCGGAAGCCCGGGTTGTCCTTGACCTTGCGGCCGCGCGGCAGGCGGACCTTGATCATCGCGTGGGTGTCGATCTTGCCGAGCGAATAGGCGAGCTGCACCTCCCCGAAAGAGGCGAACGTCATTCCATCGCCGCGGCGGTCGGGCTGGGCGATCGTCAAGTAGTAGCTCCCCATCACGACGTCCTGCGAGGGGCTGATGATCGGCGCGCCGTTGGCGGGACTGAAAATGTTGTTCGTCGACATCAACAGCGTGTGCGCCTCGACCTGGGCTTCGATCGACAGGGGCAGGTGGACCGCCATCTGGTCGCCGTCGAAGTCGGCGTTGAAGCCCTTGCAGACCAGCGGGTGCAGCTTGATCGCGTTGCCCTCGACGAGCGTCGGCTCGAAGGCCTGGATGCCCATCCGGTGCAGCGTCGGAGCGCGGTTCAGCAGCACGGGGTGGTTGCGGATCACCTCTTCGAGAATGTCCCAGACCTCCTCGTCCTTCCGTTCGAGCATCTTCTTGGCGCTCTTGATCGTGTCGGCGTGCTGCAACTCCTTGAGCCGCCGGATGATGAACGGCTGGTAGAGCTCCAGGGCGATCTTCTTGGGCAGCCCGCACTGGTGCAGGCGGAGGTTCGGCCCGACCACGATCACGCTGCGAGCCGAGTAATCGACGCGCTTGCCGAGCAGGTTCTCGCGGAACCGGCCCTGCTTGCCCTTGATCATGTCCGTCAGCGACTTGAGCGGGCGGTTGCTCGATCCGAGCACGGGGCGCTTGCAGCGGTTGTTGTCGAACAGGGCGTCGACCGACTGCTGGAGCATCCGTTTCTCGTTCTTGATGATCACCTCCGGCGCGTTCAGGTCGACGAGCTTCTTCAGCCGGTTGTTGCGGTTGATGATCCGCCGGTAGAGGTCGTTCAGGTCGCTGGTGGCAAAATTGCCCGAATCGAGGAGCACGAGCGGGCGGAGGTCCGGCGGGATCACCGGGATCACGTCGAGCACCATCCACTCGGGGCGGTTGTCGCTGTCGCGGATCGATTCGACGATCTTCAAGCGGTTGATCAGGTCTTTTTTCTTCTGCTTCGAGTTGGTCTCGTTCAGTTCGCGGCGGAGGTCGCGGGAGAGCTGCACCAGGTCCAGGTCCATTAGCAGCCTGCGGATCGCCTCGGCGCCCATGTCAGCCTTGAAGGTCCCTTCCGGGTATTCCGTCCGCGCTTTGCGGTATTCTTCCTCGGTCAGCAACTGGTGCGCCTTGAGCGGGGTGTCGCCCGGGTCGGTGACGACGTAGTCCTGGAAGTAGATAACCTTCTCCAGGCTCGTGGTCTTCATGCCCAAGAGGGTCCCCAGGCGGCTCGGCATGGCCTTGAAGAACCAGATGTGGACGACCGGTGCGGCCAGTTCGATGTGCCCCATCCGCTTGCGGCGAACGCGGCTGTGGGTGATCTTGACGCCGCAGCGGTCGCAGATCATCCCCTTGTACTTCATGCCGCGGTACTTGCCGCAAGCGCACTCCCAGTCCTTCTCCGGGCCGAAAATCCGCTCGCAGAAGAGGCCGTCCTTCTCCGGCCGGTAGGTCCGGTAGTTGATCGTCTCCGGTTTCTTGACCTCGCCGAAGGACCAGCTCCGAATGTCGTGGGGCCGGGCAAGGCTGATCTTGACGGAAGCGAAATCGTTGACGCGTTCGTATGAGCTATCGCCGATACTCACTGCTGGCACTCCTTTTCCGGAGAAAACCGATTGCGGTCGCTATTTCTAACAGGGTCCGCGTCCTTGCCGGGGGGCAGGCCGCCTACACGCGCCCTTTCTCAAGTTGCATGTTCAGGCCGAGGCCCCGAATCTCGTTGGTTAGAACATCGAAGCTCGCCGGGGTGCCGGCCTCGAGCGTGTTTTCGCCCTTGACCATCGATTCATAGATCTTCGTGCGCCCCTCGACGTCGTCGCTCTTGACGGTCAGCAGCTCCTGGAGGATGTAAGCCGCCCCGTAGGCTTCCAGCGCCCAGACTTCCATTTCGCCGAACCGCTGGCCGCCGAACCGAGCCTTGCCGCCCAGCGGCTGCTGCGTGATCAGCGAGTACGGTCCCGTGCTCCGCGCGTGGACCTTGTCGTCGACGAGGTGGTGCAGCTTGAGCATGTAGATGTAGCCGACGGTCGTTTCCTGCTCCATCGCCTCGCCGGTCCGCCCGTCGTAAAGCCGCACCTTTCCGTGGCGCGGCAGGCCGGCCTCTTCGAGGCACTTGTTGATCTCGTCCTCGCCGGCGCCGTTGAAGACCGGCGTGATCGCCTGGAAGTTGAGCTTGGCGCCGGCCCAGCCAAGGTGCGTCTCCAGGATCTGCCCGACATTCATGCGGCTCGGCACCCCGAGCGGATTGAGCAGAATCTGGACCGGCGTTCCGTCGGGCAGGAACGGCATGTCCTCGATCGGCAGGATCTTGGCAATCACGCCCTTGTTGCCGTGGCGCCCGGCCATCTTGTCGCCCACGGAGATCACGCGTTTGGCGGCAATGTAGACCTTGACCATTTGCAGCACGCCACTGCGGAGCTCGTCGCCGCGCTTCATCGAGTTCAGTGCCCGATCGCGGGCGTCGATGGCCGCCTCGACCGCCGGCCAGTGATCCTGGTAAATCTTCTCGACCTCGGCGAGCCGCTGGGGGCTGCGGATGTCGAGCGTCTCCAGCCGGAAGCGCTGCGCCTGTTCGGCCAGGAAGCGGTGTTCCTGCCCCTCGGCCAACGGATTGTTCTCCTCGTCGGTGAGCGGCTTCTTGAGCACCCCTTCGATCTGGCGGACGAGCTCGCCGAAGGCTTGGGCGATCCGCGCATTGCCCTCGTTCTCGGCCTGTTTCAGCGAATCCTCGAAGGCCTTGCGCTCGTCCTCGGAAAGGCTCATCCGGCGGGAGAATTTCTGCGTATCGATGACGATGCCTTCAATGCCCGAGGGGACTTCGAGCGAGTCGTTC